>JBOFKI010000034.1:0-21127 GCA_051657245.1 Alphaproteobacteria bacterium
CAGGCTCTGTCACAAGGGCTTCCAGCAATTTTTGCCAAATGCCCTTGTCGCGCCATCTGCAAAATCGTCGATGGGTGTTTTTCCAATCGCCATAATCAGGGGGCAAATCCCTCCAAGGCGCGCCGGTGCGCAATATCCAAAACACAGCGTTGATAAAAAGCCTATTATCATGGGCGACAGCTCCCCAAGACCCTTTTCGTCCAGGCAAGTGGGGCTCTAAAAGGCTCCATACGTGATCAGAAATATCGTGACGTCGGTGCGAGGCTGTCATAAAAAAATCCTTTTTTTGATTGATTCTACATATCATCCTAACATAAAAAAAATCTTTTGACGACACTATCTAGCATTCAAACCTATTTCTAGAGTTTATGCTAGTCTAGAGCCTGATTTATTGTGTCTTGTCCAATAATTTGTCAAATATTACTTTTTGTCCAAATGGCATCCTTTCAAGCTTGACGCACGACACGGTATAAATTTTTTGTCGTTCCAGATTTCGATCAAGGACATTTCCTCGCTTACGGCGTTTTAACGTCTGATAGAAATTTTAGGCATGGAAACAGATTTTTATGTTTAACCGGACACGCGCGCGCAGAAGCAGGGATCCAGGAAAAGGGGCGCGAGAAGGACAAGGAAAGGTTGGGATATCTTTTACAAGGCATATTCCATGTGTATGGAAAAAAATACCTGGGATAGTCTATCCCCATGAAAACGAAATGAGATAGACGGGCGAGCGCTTAATGTTTGTAAAATTTTGCCTAACCAAATAGGCTGGGCGTGGACAAACTTTTGACGGCGCACTTCCCGAATCTCAGCCGAACATGCCTGAAACAGCTAATTAAGCGGGGAAACGCGCGCCTTCAAAAAAACCGCGTTGCGGCCTCCCACAAAATCAAAGGGAGTAGGAAACACCTAAGCAGCCAGCGCCGCTTTGGCCTTTTCAACAACGCAAGCAAAAGATTCAGGGCTGTTAACCGCCAAGTCTGCCAGCACCTTTCGGTCCAACGCAATCTGCGCCGTATGCAATCCATGGATAAATTTAGCATAGGTCAAACCATGCAAACGGGCGGCAGCATTAATACGCTGAATCCATAACCCACGAAAGTCACGCTTACGGTTTCGACGGTCGCGATAGGCATATTGCAGCGCCTTCTCGACACGTTGCAAAGCAATCCGATAACAATTCTTAGAACGTCCCCGATAGCCAGAGGCCATCTCAATGACTTTTTTGTGACGAGCGCGCGTGGTCGTCCCTCTTTTAACACGAGCCATATTTAATCTCCTTTATAAACCATAGGGAATGAAATTCCGCTTGATGATTTTAGCATCACAAGCAGCCATAATGGTGGTTCCGCGGGCTGTACGCCGCATTTCTGGAGATCTTTTTCGCATGCCGTGCCGTTTAAAAGCTTGGGCCATGATCACTTTACCTGTGCCAGTCAAGCGAAAACGCTTTTTCACGCTACTCTTTGTTTTTAATTTGGGCATTTTAATTTCCTCTATCATGAAAAATTTAAATTTATCTTCTACACACACGCAGGGCATGCCCATTTTACGCGCCACAGCATGTTCACCTTCACGCCAACAAAACGACGCCAAGAATTCCACTTATATCAAAGATTGATCTCAAAAACAACTGCTATTGTTTTTTCGTAAGCTCAAAAAAAGGGGAAAGCAAACTTTCCCCTTAGATAAATTTTAGAAAATTTTCTTATTCTATAACTCGTCCTTTACCATTTTGCGATTTACGTATTGCTTGGTTTGCTCACCTAGCTTAAGCATCGCTCCTCGCGGGCTTGGGACAAAATTAAAATATCTCCGTTACAAACCTAGTGGCCTGGCTTGGGAGCCGCTTCACTGCCGGCAGGAGCTGGTGTCGTTTCAGCAGGAATTGGGGTTGAAATTGGAGCAACTTCTTCTGGTTTTTGTGGCTCTTGATGGGCTGGCGCTATCGCAGCAGGTGCTGGAGCTGGAGCTTCTGGCATCACATCTGCTTTTTTATCCTGAGAGTGCATATTTTGCTCAGCAGGCGCAGCTTGCTGGTGCTCCCCTTCTTTTTTCTTTTCGCACGCAGCCAACGCCAACGCCGCGACTAAAATAAAACTACTTAGAAAAACGTACCTTTTCATTTTCTTGATCCTTACTCTCTTTATTTTTTTCTTCCACAATGGATTCGTTTAATATTGCACTTTAAAAACCCCTTTGACACCTCCATAGTGCCTTCAAAATTTTTAATTTTTTCTTAAAAATCAAAATTTTTCAAAGGGATCTAAAAAATTTCTCCGGAATTTAGCATAATTATAGAAATCCCGCAACCATACACTTGCTGACCTTGGTGAATGGCGCGTCGACGGCTAAAGAATTTTCCAGAATAAGTGTCTTTTCGGATTGGATCCACAGCTTCTAACCCAAGATTTTTAAAGCGCTCTAAGATAAAACCTGGCAGATCAAACAAAAAATGTTCTGCTTTGCTGCTTTTTTGAAAAAAACGAGAGAATGAAGCATTTTTTTCCTCGAACCGACAATAAAATTCCGCATCCACCTCATAAAAAGGTTGGTGGATGCAAGGGCCAAGGCTTGCTACAATGGAATTTCGAGTCGCACCCAATTTTTCCATAGCTTCAACGGATGCTTCAATCACGCCACCAAAAGCTCCGCGCCACCCTGCATGGCAGGCTGCGATCACGTTGTGAGTAGGATCTGCCAGAAGAATAGGGCCACAATCTGCCGTCAAAACGCCCAAGGCTATACCTGAGTGCCGCGTCACTAAGCTATCTGCGCAAGGTGGCGCGTCAAATGGCCAGGGCGCTTCCACCACATGGACATGGATACCATGCTCTTGTTTGGCTAAAACCAACGGCATACGGTCATTTCCTAAAAAAGCCATAGCCCGCCGTCGGTTTTCCAAAACATTCTCATCCTTATCTCCCATGCCTCGCGCACAATTCAGGGAAGCAAAAGGATCAGCGCTCACCCCGCCGGCTTGCCCGAAAAAACCGTGACTCACATAAGGTATTTTTTTCAATAAATCAGACGTATAACAAACAATAGACATAAAAAACGCTTCTTTTCTTGTGTTAAAGTTCGTGGAAAAACCCAGAAGGCCTCATGTTTAAATAACTAGAAACTCCATACACTTGAAACAACCTTCCCATTTGTAGCGGGTTTATAAGGCGTTCACAACCCGCTTCAAGGGCTGCACGCACAGCAGAAGGCTTGCCGGTTTTCAACTGCTCCAATCGTACCCGGATCCCAAGATTTTCCAAAAAAATTCCTTGGGGAATCGGACCAAACGCTTTTAAGCTGGACGCGTTTGTCAGCTCTTGCAGCGATGCAAAATTTACATGGGCCGACAAATCTGTTTTGCCAACCTGCTCTAAAATAGAACCAGGCACCCCTCGACAAATCCCTTGAAGGGTCTCCCCAAATTGGGGTCGAGTATAACCATAATCTGCCATCCACAGCATGCCTCCGCGCGTCACCAAAGCCTGCAAAAGCTCTTGGAGCAAAAGGTCTCGTGCAGGACTCACTTCCAACACGGCTCCTTCAAAAGGCTCTCCCAGGATCTCAAGGTTTTCTTCATCCGAAAAAGGCAAGCACACCATCGCAAAGCTTTGGGCGTTCGAATCCCATGTTATACCGCGCTCCCACCAGCGTCCATCTCGAAATTCATAATGTTTAACAGGAAGGGCGTCAAAAAATTCGTTCGCAAGTACGATTAAGGGGCCTTCCCCCTGCCTTATAGCCTCTTCCAATGCCCCAGCCCAGGAAGGTTGTAGCGGAAACGGAGCCATAGCAGAAGCCTGTTGAGCCTGAAGCGAGGGGCTTATTTCCAAAAAGCTAAGGGAAAAATTTTTAAAAATGTCTTGTTGAAATTTTCTCAAGGTCCTCAGCACATCTGCCATCAAAACACCCCGACCAGGACCAAGCTCTAGCAGGTGAAAAGGCTTGGGAAATTCCATCTGACGAAGGCTCTCCCACAGGTAGATACCAACCATTTCACCAAAAAGCTGGCTGATTTCAGGCGCTGTTATAAAATCTCCTCCAGAACCCAAGACTGCTTGCGTGACATAATACCCTTCCTGGGGGTGATAAAGCGCTGTTTCTTGGAAACTATCCAGAGGCATAGGGCCCTCATGGCGTATACGCTCCCGAAGAAACGCTTCCAAGACGGACATCAGGCAATCCCCTCCTTTAAGCTAAATTGCGTTTAAATCTAAGCAAAGGCAGCACAATTAAAAATAATCCAAGCCCAAGAAGGGGAAGGGAAAGTAGCTGACCGTAAGTCAAGACAACGCCCCCGACCTCCCAAAGCGCCTCAGGCTCTCGGAAACATTCAGATAGAATGCGTGCACTGCCATAACCCACTAAAAAAAGCCCCGTCAAGATCCCTTTTTCGCTTCGCAACACAGAAATTCTAACAGCGATCCAAAGCAGGGCCCACAACAATACCCCTTCCAAAAAGGCTTCATAGAGCTGGCTTGGATGGCGAGGCACATACCCCCCAGATGGGAAACACACAGCCCAAGGCACATCAGTTACCCTCCCATATAATTCCCCATTGACAAAATTTGCCAATCGTCCCAAGAAAAGCCCTATAGGAACGCCGCAAGACATCAAATCAGAAAAAGATAAAAGGGAAATGCGGTGATGCCGGGTATACATCACAAAGGCTAGCGAAACCCCCAAAATGCCCCCATGGAACGCCATCCCTCCTTTCCATGTTTGAAAAATTTCCAAAGGATTATAGAGATAATGGTCAAGATCATAGAACAGCACGTGGCCCAAGCGCCCCCCTACGACCACACCGATTAAGCCCCAAACTAAAAAATCATCAACGTGTTTACGAGATATTTTTGGAAATAAAGCACATAAGGAAAGACAATAGCGCCACGTTAGCAAAAGGCCAAAAAAATAAGCCAAACCATACCAACGTACGGGAAAAGATCCTACGGAAAATGCTATGGGATCAATGGGAGGAAAAGACAAGGCAAAAAACGCAGAAAACATTTAACTAGCTTTTTTTTAATTTTGCAAAGTCTAGACTGGAAAGATCGATCTTTCAAGTAGATTTCCTATAACTGTCACTCGCACGTGATATGTTCGTAGTAGCAATTATTAACCCTTTCAAAGGAACAAGCATCGCCCTCAGGCTCACAGTCATGTACATTTGCTCCTGTTAGCTGCACAGAAAGCGGCGTGTTTTTTCCCAAAAATACAGGGATTTTTGTCCCCTGACCCGCCACATTTTTTCTTTTCTGAGGTGCTAAACTGGCTAATCCCTGGCTGGATTTTCGACATCGCTATCGCTATCCATGTAGTAGGTTTCAGTTCCATCAGAGCTTGCCTCGCTAAAGCTTATCTCGCTTTCACTGTCAAAACTTATCTTGTCTTTCCAGGCATCTTGTTGCTGCATTTTTTGAAATTTCGCTTCAATAGTTGGGCCCATATCTGAAAAATGAAATTGTGCCTCTGGAAAATGTGTTCGAATTTCTTCCAACTTGTTTTTCCATTGCTCTGGGCAAGTATTTTGAGCAAGATCTGTGTCTGGCCACCTAGAAAAGGACCACAGGTTTTTATCTTTAACGTAAGAAATCTTTTTGGAGTGAGCAGATTGGTTTTGGAGGTTGAAGGAAGCTGATAGATTCTGTGAGTCTGGGGTGTACTCATGGAAGCTGAAACTCTTGAGATGCTGGAAATGTTTAGACAGTATCTCTGGGTTAAGCGCGGCAGGAAAAGAGCCAAGCGTGGAAATATTTTTTTTGTGATTTAGTTTCTGGCTTTAACCAAGCACGCAAAAAATCAAAAATGTTTGTTGGGCGGTTTATAGGTGCGTCCTGCCACCAAGCAGAGGGTTGAACGAGATAAATCTCTTTGAGGGAAGATTTTTTTAAATTTGGGTGCTTTTCCCAAAATGTTTCCCAGGCGTTTAGATGGTTGAATTCTATCTTTTTTAAAGCGTGGGCTTGTTCAAAAAATCTAGCATCCATGGGGTCGTAAGTTTGGGTTCCCAACCAAGGAATCACTTTGTACGAAAAGCATTCAAGGGTTCTTGGCAAAGGTGCGGCGTTTTCGGCATTTAAGGTTGAATTCGCAAATTCTAACGTTTTTAAAGGAAGGCTGAAAAAAAATTTCATCTCTTGTTGATCTAGGGTTTGCTCTGCAATTCGAAGGGTTTTGAGGTCCTTATAAGAGGCAAGATCACCCAAAAAAGGTTTCATATCGCAGAGCAAAAAATCTTGAATATCACAGGTGTCTATTTTGGGGAATTGTTTTAAGAGTTGCAGCAAGCGATCTAGCGTCGATTCAGGGGACGGGGGCACACCTTGTTTTTGAGAAAGATTTTTTATAACAACCAAGCGCACTGTTTCAGGCGCTTCATTTCCAATTACATCCCATTCTCCATCAGCAACCCTTGTTAAAGTTGCTGCAGCATTTTTAAAGGCTTCAGGATTAATACTCGAGGACAACGCTTTGACAGGGCTTCCGAAAACAAAAGAGGGCAGGAAGGCAAGCGCTAAAGATTGTAAGACTATTTTTTTCATGAAAAAGAAACTCTTTCTGTATTTTCGTGTTTTTTAAAAAAGGTGTAAAAATTCCTAATTCAAAAAAAACATAAAACATCTCTTTTTTATCTTAAAAACGTGAAAAATATCGAAAAAAGTTAAAAAGCTAATAGCTGAAGGGCTTCCCATCCTTTGAGGGATCTTTTATGCTGAAAGAAAGGCTGCCATTTGCGGCAGCTTTCAGTAGACCTTCATGTATGAAAGTGTTGTTTCCGGTGACGTCTTCTACCTCTGCTTCTAGTGTTTACCTGATTGATGGATCTGGCTTTATTTTTCGGGCTTTTCATGCGTTGCCGCCTTTGGCGCGTCCCGATGGCACGCCGGTGGGCGCCGTGCTTGGGTTTTGTAATATCCTGCTTAAATTGCTTCAAGACCGTCAACCCCAACGCTTGGCTGTGGTTTTTGATGCTGGGCGCCAGACGTTTCGTCATGACATTTACCCAGATTATAAAGCCAATCGTCCCCCGCCTCCGCCAGAGCTGATTCCCCAGTTTGCGCTTATTCGAGAGGCCTGCCATGCTTTTTACATCCCGTTGGTGGAGCTGGAAAATTATGAAGCCGACGATATCTTGGCCACCTACGCTCATCAGGCTGTGGAACAGCGCTGTGATGTGACGATTGTTTCTTCAGATAAAGATTTGATGCAGCTGATCGGTCCCCATGTGCGCCTCTATGACCCTTTGAAGAATCGTTTCATCGAAGAAGCTCAGGTGATCGAAAAATTTGGCGTGCCACCTTCCCAAGTGGTGGATGTTCAAGCTTTGATTGGAGATAAAAGTGATCATGTTCCGGGCGTTCCGGGGATTGGGGTTAAAACAGCTGCAGAGCTGATTCAAAAGTTTGGAACCCTTGAAAATCTTTATCAGCATTTGGAAGAAATTCCTCAGCCCCGGCGTCGGAAACTATTGGAAGAAAATAAAGCTGAAGCTTTGATTTCTAAGCAACTGGTGACCTTAAAACAAGACTTGTCCCTTGGGGCTTCGTTGGACGAGTTTACACGCCACCCTTTTGATCAAGGTAGGGTGGAGGCTTTTTTAAAGGAGAATCATTTTTTTTCTCTTTTGAATCGCCTTGAAAAACAAGGTGCGTTTTTGAAGCCAGAAGCTGCACCGTCTCAGCTCCTCCAAACCAACGCTTATAGCCTTATCCAAGACCCTCAAACCCTTTCTGAGTGGTTGGAGCAAGCGAAGAAGCAGGGCTATGTGGTGATGGATGTGGAAACCACTTCCCTCCATGCCATGGAGGCTAAGCTTGTAGGCGTTGCCCTTGGGCTTTCTCCTGGGCAAGCTGCTTATGTTCCCTTGGCCCATCGAACAGACGCGCCCCAGATTGCGCCTGAAATTGCGCTGGCCATGCTGAGGCCCGTGCTTGCAGACCCGAGCATTCGTAAGATCGGCCATAACCTGAAATATGATGTGCTGGTGTTGGCCAACGCAGGGGTTGAAACCGTCAACCCTGTGGAAGACACATTGTTGATATCTTATGTCCTGGATGCAGGGCTCCACAGCCATAGCCTTGATTTTTTAGCCCAGCACCACCTGAACCACAAAACCATTTCCTTTAAGGAGGTGGCAGGAGTGGGGCGAGAGCAACGCACCTTTGATTATGTGCCTTTAGATGTGGCCTGTGCCTATGCGGCAGAAGATGCAGACGTCACCTTGCGACTCTACCATCTCTTCCGACAGCGTCTCCAGCAAGAGCACCTCCAAACCCTTTATGAGACCCTCGAAAAACCTCTTATTCCCGTGGTGGTGGCCATGGAAAAGGCTGGCATTTTGGTAGATGTGCCCAGGCTGGAAAAGCTGAGTGCGTCTTTTGGGGCGCGCCTGAAAGTGCTGGAGGAAGAAATTTACACACTCACTGGTGAAACGTTCAACATCGCTTCTCCGAAACAGCTTGGTGAGATTTTATTTGAAAAACTCCACTTCCCTGGTGGTAAAAAAGGAAAATCTGGTGCCTATAGCACCTCGGCAGATGTGTTGGAGGCTTTTGCTGATCAGGGGCATCTGCTTCCTACGCGTCTTTTAGAATGGCGTCAATTGGCTAAATTGAAAAACACCTATACCGATGCGTTGTTAGCCCAGATTAACCCTCAAACGGGACGCATCCACACCTCCTATATCATGGCGGGGACCTCCACCGGGCGCTTGGCTTCCACGGATCCAAATTTACAAAACATCCCCATTCGAACTCCTGATGGTAAGGCTATTCGGCAAGCGTTTATTCCGCCGGCTGGCTATCGCTTGGTCTCATTAGACTATTCCCAAATAGAGCTTCGCCTGTTGGCGCACCTGGGGAATGTGACCTCCCTCCAAGAGGCTTTTCGCAACCGTATCGACACCCATGCCCAAACAGCATCTCAAGTCTTCGGAGTTGCTCTTGACCGAGTGGATGCGGGGTTGCGGCGTAAAGCCAAAGCCATTAATTTCGGGATTCTCTATGGCCTGAGCCCTTTTGGGTTAGCCAAACAATTGGGGATTCCTCAGCGTGACGCGGCGGCTTATATTCAAGCTTACTTTCAACACTACCCTGGCATCCAACGCTATCTGGAAGAGACGAAGGAGCTTGCTCGCAATCAAGGCTATGTCACCACCCTTTTGGGCAGAAGGTGCTATGTGCCAGAGATTCAAGGGCGCAACCCTGTGCAGCGCAACGCAGCAGAACGTCAGGCTATCAATGCTCCTCTCCAGGGGAGCAGCGCGGATATCATTAAACGGGCGATGGTGGCGCTTTTCCAATATCTGCACGCAGAAAAATCTGAAGCGCGGTTGTTACTTCAAGTTCATGATGAACTTTTGCTGGAAATCCCTGAGGAGGAGGTTGTAGAGCGCGTCCCTACTTTGCAGGCATTGATGTCTAACGTTGTGAAGCTTTGTGTTCCCCTGGAGGTGGGCGTGGGCGTTGGTTCTAACTGGGATGACGCCCACCCGTGAGAAGGGTGTGGGGGCCATGGGCCAACCCATAAAAAAAATAAAAAACGAGCTTTTTTTCTCTCAACAAAGAAGAATTTGGCGAAGAATATCATGTGGCTCGTGACACAATCAAATAATTAATCTTGTTTTTTTTGAAGATTTGGTATGTAATGGCACCAAAATTTCTGATTTTTTATATGGAGTTTAAAACATGATGACCCGCTTTAGGATTTCTTGTGGTGCTGCAGTTGCTTTGCTTCTTTTGTTGAGCGGATGTGCTCGGGATATTTCTTCAAACACCTACAAGGCAGGCCATGTGGGCGAAGCTTCTTTCACTTACCAGGGTGTTGTCGCGAATGTGCGTGAGGTTCAGGTGGAAGAAGGCGAGCGTCTTGAAGAAAATACAACTGGCGCCGGTTTGGGAGCCCTTGCAGGTGGCGTTGCAGGTTATCAATTTGGTGGGGGAAGAGGCCAAATTGCAACGACGGCAGCTGGTGCAATCCTTGGGGGTGTTGCGGGTGCTTATGCTGAAAAAGCTTTGAAAAGCCAACAGGGCCTGGAATATGTTGTGCGCTTAGATAACGGGCAAATTATGACCGTTGTCCAAGGGCTTAACCCTCGTTTTAACCCAGGTCAGCGTGTCCTCGTGCTGGTAAGCAACGCTGGTCGTTCTCGTGTTGTGGCAGACCAAACAGGCGTAAATCTGGGTGGTACGGGGCAAGCTCAACAGCCTAACGTTATTTACAAAAAATAAAGCATTTACGAAAGAAAAGAGCTGCTTTTGCTTGTGAAAGGCAGCTCTTTTTTTGTCAATTTGGTAAAAAAAGTGGGACGTATACCCGGTTTTGTGGGGGACGAATGGGCGATCCTGCGTAAACTTGTTTTACAGCCTCAACTAAAATGACCCCAGGAAGCAGAGAAAACCATTTTCTTCCTATTTTTTCCCACGCGGGAGAGGATGCAAGGATAAGTCGTGAACGGATTGGAGGAATATAGAGTGCCCCGTCATAGCGGACGGGCGTAAAGATGTTTCTGCGCAATAAACTTGAAAGTTGGCTTTGGGTATAGGGATGACCGTGGCCGAAGGGCGTACGTTCTACCCTGGACCAGATGCTTCGCCGGTGGGGCGCCAGAACGATCAAACGTCCACTTTCTTTTAAAACACGCCAAATCTCTCGAAGCATTTGGTGAGTTTGTTCAGAAAATTCGAGGGCGTGCACGCACACTACCAAATCAAAACAAGTATCAGGGAATGGAAAAGTCGTTTCTTCTGCAAGCACGGATACAGAAGGCTCCAAGGGAGGCCATCTGAGCACGCCTTGTTGAGCTGGCATCAACACCGCAAGGGTGGTGTCCATTTCTGAAAAAAGCTTAAGGTAGGGCAGGGGATAGCCAATCCCCAAGACCGTTTGACGAGGGGAAGGTGTTACAAAAGCCCGTAGATGGGAGCGTAGCAAACGACGCACCCAAAGCCCCAGAGATGTTTGGTAAAAATCCTGGAGATCCAGCGCATCCATCCACATGGGGTATGACTCCACTTTGCTGTTTAAAATGACGTGTTGGGTTGCCTTAAAAATGCAATTTCCTCAGGGGTGCTTAAACGCCCTAAAATTGCGTTCCGGTGGGGGAAACGTTTAAAACGTTTGATAATATCATAATGCCCTTGAGCGAAGGCAATGGTTTTTGTGTCTGGCAGCTGTTTGAATAGCTGAAGCGATTGCGTTTGCGCGTCCAGATTTTCTGCATGCATAAAAGGCATGTAAAAAAAGCGTCGGTAAACTGGGGAGAGAACTTGGTCATATTTTTTTTCGACAGCAATTTTTGCAAATGCAAGAGCCAGCGCATCTGTTGCGAAAGCTCTTGGTTTTCCACGGAAAATATGTCGAGGGATTTGGTCCATTAACAAGATTAGCGCAAGGGTTCCCCTTGGGTCTTCAAGCCAGTGATCCAACTTGCCTTCTTTGGCATTTTCATAAGCTGCTTCAAAACGTTGCTTGATTAATTTATCATCCTGGGGGGTGCTGGAAAACCAAAAGAGCTTGGGTGCTCCAAAGGTGCTTTCTTCAGGCGACCCAAACCAGAATAAAAAGATCTCTTCAATCTGATCTTTGTCTGTCGACGCTATCGTCGGGGTATCAGACATGGCTAAAGATTCCTTCCATCTTCTTCAACGGATTTTTGGGTGATCCAGCCCCCCCCCAGTACGCGTGTTCTCTGATAAAATACGCAAGCCTGCCCCGCAGCAACGCCATATTCGGGCTCATCCAGCAGAACCTCAGCTGTTTGATTTTCTCTTAAAAAGAGGCGCGCAGGTACGGCCGGCCGGGTAGAGCGAATTTTAACCTGAACTTCTAGAGGCTTTGTTGGAATTTCTTGATCGTCACCTTTACCCAACAGCCAGTTAACCTCTTTCAGATGAATCTTTTGGCAAGCTAAAAAAGCTTTGGGCCCCACCGTCACTTGGTGTTTAGAAGGGTCAATTTTAAGGACAAACAAAGGCTCGTCTTGCCCCCCAACGCCAATCCCTTTGCGTTGACCGATGGTGTAATGAATCGTTCCCTGGTGTCTTCCCAAAACACGACCATTTACATCAACAATATCCCCTTCTTCCAAGCTTCCAGGGCGCAGTTGCTGAACAATTTTTGTGTAAGAGCCATTGGGTACGAAACAAATATCTTGGCTGTCTGGCTTTTCCGCAACCGTCAGCCCAAGGTTTTGGGCCAACGACCGCGTCTCTTGTTTTGAAAGCCCTCCCAAAGGAAACCTCAAAAAATCTAACTGTTCTTGGGTTGTGGCAAATAAGAAATAGCTTTGATCCCGAGTTGTATCATAAGCTTGATGCAGCTCAGCTTGCTGGTGAAATAGGCGCTGTACATAATGCCCTGTCACCAGGGCTTTACCCCCAAGCTCTTGGGCTGTTTGGAGAAGGTCTTTAAATTTAACTTGTTGGTTACACCGAACGCACGGAAGGGGCGTTTCCCCCCGCAGGTAGGCATCTGCAAAGTCTTCTATCACCGCCTCATTAAAACGTGATTCATAATCCAGAACATAGTGGGGAAACCCCATCCGCTCTGCAACTAAACGGGCATCATAGATATCTTGTCCCGCACAGCAAGAGCCTTTTCGTTGGGCGATCTTTCCCTGATCATAAAGTTGCAGGGTAATGCCCACCACGTCATACCCCGCTTGGGCCAAAAGAGCCGCAACGACAGAGCTGTCTACCCCTCCCGACATGGCAACCACCAAGCGGGTTTCAGCCGGGGGAGTATCAAACCCCAAAAGCGCTTTCCAGTCCCATTCCATATTTTGTTCGCGATTCCCATTATTAACCATAAGATACCTAGAAGATACCTGATTTCTGATTCTGACAAAAGGGGGGAAATCATCCCCAATCCTCCCAGCTTTTATAGCAAGCCTTGGATAAAATTGTTACAACTTTGTCCTAAAATAAAATGTAGGTTTAAGAAGCTGCGCCGCGCTTCTTTTTGTCATTCCCCTGCCTTTTTTTATCATCTCCGAGCCTATTTCTCAATTTTGAGAGGCAGGTTGGTTACGTTTCAAAATAGGCTCCAGACGATTTGACTCGAGCCCCCGTGTTAAAATCCCAACCTTAAAGCATTCAGCTGTTTAAACAAATGTTAATATATTTTCTTTTAGATAAAAAAGCTTCGACGAAAATCCAACGAACACGTCAGATAAACCCTTTCAGATTTTTATCAGGCTATGAACGTTTCGCCCGAAGTTCTTCTCCTATTAAAAGCATCAATTTTTTTGCGAGGGATTCCGCTGTTACGGGCCATTCACCCGCGCCTCACCTTTTTTTTAGCCTTTATTCAGTTCGCTTCCATTTTTTTTATCCAGTTAAGATAGTTTTTATTCACAAATCCTAGCTTTTTTAAAAAAAATCAACTAGAATGAGACTACTTAGTCCCAAAGAAGCATAGGTTTGTTGGTGCGGTGTCTTTTTTTCTTATGTTAGCCTCAATGGTTTTGGTTTTAGCTTCCCTTGTTGGGGGGCTTTTTCTTTTTGGACATAATTCGCCAGAAGCTTCAGCCCAGGGACAGGTGCTGATGCGCATGAGAATTCTTTTTCAAGGCGCTGCGTTGCTTTTTTTTCTGATTGCTGTGAGTTTGGGTTGATCACGTTACGTTTGTATCCTACCTCTTCTTTTCACAGTACAAGCCCCGGTGTGGCTTTGAAAGCCCCCGTTCGTTCACCCCAAACCCGTTATTATTTACTCATGAGGATCTGTGCTGATGTATGATTTTGTTTCGATGACGTTTGAGAAAGCTCTACGCGAGATGGAGGAACTCATCAATTTGATGGAGAACCCCCAAACAACGTTGGAAGAGGCTATTCTGGCTTATGAAAAAGGAGCAAGTCTTAAGCATTTTTGCGAGGGGGAGTTGAAAAAAGCACGGCTTCGGGTTTCTCAAATCAACGTTACGAAAGATGATCAGCTGGATCTCCAACCGTTTGATATGGCATTACGTGGGGGAACTGCGTGAGTCCTTTGTTGCAGGAGGCGCAACGGGAAGTAGAAAAATCTGTCCGCGAATTTTTAAAGGAATTATTGGGAGCGCTGCAGGGTCCGCACTCACTGAAAGAAATCATGGCCTATGCCGTTCTCGGATCAGGCAAGTGCTTTAGGCCTTTGCTTGTTTTTGGGGCAGGGGAGCTATTTGCTCTTCAAGCGTCGCAGCTTCTTCGGGTTGCCGCTTCTGTTGAAGTGATTCATGCTTATTCTTTAATTCATGATGATCTTCCCTCCATGGACAACGCGGATGTGCGAAGGGGAAGGTCCGCTGCCCATAAAGCTTTTTCAGAAGCCTTGGCGATTTTGGCAGGGGATGCCTTGATCCCTCTGGCTTTTGAAGTAATCACAGACCCCAATACGGCTTCTCTTCCCGAAAAAAGACTTGGGCTTTGCCGCTTGTTAGCGCAGCTGATTGGCGCTGAAGGACTTGTTGCAGGGCAGGTGTTGGATGTTTCCGCAACGCTTCCTAGCATAACGCTTGAGAAATTGAGGAAAATCCAGCTCCTCAAAACAGGTACGCTTTTTTCTTATTGTCTTCAAGCGGTAGCTCTTTTGGGAGATGCTTCGCCTGAACAACGAAGGGCCCTCCAGATTTATGGCGATAATCTGGCGCTCGTCTTCCAAATGGCAGATGATTTACTAGAATTAGCTTCCGTTTCTCAAACGGGAAAGAAACATGCTAATGTGTCAGTTACATGGCCTGCCTTGGTGGGGGAAGCGGGAACACATGAAGAAAGAGATAGATGCGTGAAACACGCCCTTGATGCACTGACCCTTTTTGGGAAGGAGGCTCAGCTTTTGCGAGAACTTCTTGCGTTTTCAGCATTTCGAACCCATTGAATTTATCTAAAAATCACCCTTGACGCGATGTTAAGAACGGAAGAAAGTAGGCCTTGTTACACCCTTTGGTCAGCTAATTAGGTAAATTTGTGTTATGACGTCATCTTCTTTTCTCCCTCAGCTTGTCCCTTCGTTAGAAAATATAGCCTCCCGCTACCAGCTTTTTTTGGTTGATGTAGTCGGCGTTGTCCATGATGGTGTAGCTCCTCACCCAGAAGCTGTTCAAGCCCTCAATCAATTGCTGCTTCAGCAAAAAACCATCATTTTTCTTTCGAACAACCCAAGGCCTGAGCCACTTGTCTCCCAGAGCTTGTTGGGTTGTGGTTTAAATCCAGGTTTTCTCGTGTTTACCTCAGGAGATTTGACACGTTTTCTACTTACCAGCGCTTTTAAAAATCAGCCTATCTTCCACTTAGGAGCCTCAAAAAATCTTGAATTGACTCAAGATTTAGAACTACATCTAGTGGATCATGTCGCAGAAGCTTCTTTGGTTTTGCTCACGGCTTTTTTGGAGGAAGAAGAGGATATCCATGAATTTGATCCTATCATCAAAATTTTGGTTGAAAAAAAGATTCCGGTTTTGTGCGCAAACCCTGACATGATTGCTATGCATGGCCCTAAAACTCGCCGATGTGCCGGAACCATCGCGGCCTACATCCAAGAGCAAGGAGGAGAGGTGATCTTTGCTGGAAAACCCCATTTGTCCATCTATGAACAGCTTCCCCTTGTGTTTCCTGAAATAACTTTTGAAAAATCAAAGATGGTGATGATTGGGGATACGTTGGAAACAGACGTTTTAGGCGGAGTGCAATTTCAAATTGACACGCTCCTCGTGTTAACGGGAAATACAGGTAACTTGCTTCGGGCACAGAAACAAGCGTTGCCCGCATATTTGGAGGAACATCCCCAATTGGTGCGCCCCACATTTTTCAGCGAGACGCTCTGACCCAGTTGATCCTGATCTGAAACTTATAAAAATAAGGTTTTTTTTATGGGCGCTTCTCCCGTTATCCTTTGGTTTCGCCAAGACCTTCGCCTGCAGGATCACCTGCCCCTGCAAGAAGCGTGTCATATGAAACGTCCTAGTCTCGCAGTGTTTATTGAAGACCCTGGGTTTCCTGCAGGGGCTGCTTCACGGTGGTGGCGTTTCCATGCCCTTCAAGATCTAGAAAATCAACTGGCCCATCTGGGAATCAGGCTGATCATCCGTCAAGGGGACAGCCTTCAGCACCTGGCGCAGCTTATGCAGCGCACACAAGCTAAACACCTTTTTTTTCATCGACGCTATACCCCAGCGGGTCAAGCGCAAGACAAGCTAATCCATCAGCATTTTGAAAAAAAAGGCTGTTGCGTCAAAACTTACCCAGGCTTTTTATTGGCAGAGCCTTGGGAGATCGCAAATCAGAAAGGGGAGCCCTATCAAATTTTTACACCTTTTTGGAAAGCGTTGGAGCGGCATTTAAGCTTTCAAACACCTGTTTTGTCTGAGGCACCCAAAGCCATTTCCCCTTACGCTCATCAAGGTGATCTGGAAAGCGTAAGCTTGATGGCGCTTTTCAAAGAGCCTGCTTGGGCAGGATCTTTAGGTGCCTTTTGGAAGATAAGTGAAGCGGCTGCCCACGCGCACTTAAATAATTTTTTATACAAGCCCGTTGAAACGTATCAACAAGACAGAGATATTCCTCACCTGGCGGGAACCTCTTTGCTTTCTCCCTACCTTCACCTAGGGCAGATCAGCATCAATCGCCTTTATGCTGAGACTCGCAAAGCCTCACTCCAGACACGCTCTCTGCGTGACGGCTTTGAAACATTCCTTAAGGAGCTGGGATGGCGGGATTTTTCTTACCACCTATTGCACCAGTTCCCCACTCTTAAAACCCAACCTTTTCGGCAGAAATTTGAAAAATTTCCTTGGAAAGAAAATACCGCTTGGTTAGAAAAATGGCAAACAGGTCAAACGGGCTATCCCCTGGTGGACGCAGGCATGCGTCAGCTTTGGAAACTGGGATGGATGCACAACAGGGTGCGGATGATCACAGCTTCTTTTTTGGTTAAGCATCTGTTGATTCCCTGGCAGCAAGGGGAAGCGTGGTTTTGGGATACCCTTGTGGATGCAGACCCTGCAAGCAATCCCGCTAATTGGCAGTGGGTGGCAGGCTGCGGCGCCGATGCAGCCCCTTATATACGCATCTTTAACCCCCTCTCCCAAGGAGAAAAATTTGACCCCGAAGGCCGTTATATCAAAACATTTGTCCCAGAGTTAAAAGATCTGCCTGCCCCATGGGTTCACAGGCCTTTCGAAGCCCCTTCCTTTCTTTTGGCCCAATCAGGCATTGAGCTTGGAAAAACTTATCCTTTTCCTCTCGTTATGCATGATAAAGCGCGGCAACAGGCCCTCCAGTTTTATCAAACCTTCACGGTTGACGCGCGTTAGCCCTTATATCAGGTTGTAAAAAATATGTCTCTTTTAGATAAAAAATAAAACCTATCAAATAGCTATGGGATTCATTTTCTATTCATTCTTTATTTACTTATATTCATTTTGATTGTTTTTTGTTAATTGAAAATGAGGGAATAAATAATGTCAAAAAAAATAGTATCTTCTTTAATTATTGCGGGTTTTTGTTTCAACAGCCTTCCGGTTTACGCGGTCAATCTTTCTTTGCGTGAGCAAGAACAGCAGCGTAACATGCAAGTAAGACAATCAAATTTTTCAAATCAAAGACGGTCTAATGTTTCTGGGCCTATGGATCCTCCGGTTCTCCTAGCAGGTCTCTTTCTATCTCTTTTAAAAGCAAATGAGGCAGCTCCAACAGGAAGCAAAAAAAAATCGAACTGTGACACGAAGCAACATTCCCAAGATAAGTTAAAAAAATATTTTGCTTCTTCAGGGGCAATCCACGCTTATATACTTCCTGTCCCCAGAATCAGCGTGCTCTCGTCAGGTGAGATCGAAGCTGACTATGGATCTATGGCTTTGTCTTTAAATGATTTTCAAAGCCAAATTGAAAATCAACAAAGCGATTTTTTTGCGTCATCTATACCTTCGGGAGGGGATTGCGCAATCTACCAAATTCAATCAAGGGACTCATCTTTATTTGGGCTTGGTGATAGACATGAAGATGGATTCCTCGAAACAATTGCAAAAAAGACAACAAAAGAGAAGATTTGTGATTTTTTTAATTCCAGAAACAAGCAGCACATTGTGCTTCCTAGCCAAGGAACTTTTGGGTTTGTGAAACTGCTACCCAACATAGAAGGCGATAAAAGCAAGGGAATATTTAGGGCTTCCCTTGGTCACAATCGGCTTAGTCTTTCTGCTTACAACGATGCAAAAATCTTAAGCCCCCACTTGATGGCCTTCTATGCTTTAGGAGAAACGCATTTTGCGTTACGAAACGGTGATGATTATATTGAGCTCAGAACGGAACCTGGAAACCAACTTGGTCAACTTGGAAATGAAGCCACGTATTTCTTAAAAAGCCTTTTTGAAGGAGCCGTTATCAAAAATTATTTTTCAAAAGAGATTGCAAAAACTTTCATAACAGAGCAGCCTTCTTGGCCTGCAATTTCCTTCGCTCCAGAACCAAACTTAAGCAATAGCTTAAATAGCACAGGAGTCCCGCAGTTGTCGTCCGCTCATGAACAACTTCCAGGGACAAGCAGCAGTAATTATAGCTTCAAAGATATAAGCATTGGTGCATCTGGACTTGGGGGTACTGTGGCTTTGTTTACATTAGGTGCCTGCACATTGAAAAAGTGCTTTGGAGGAAAGAAGCGTTCTAACAGGCGCCAGGAGGATACAGAAATTAGACATTCCATTATAAACAATGCTTCCAGCTCCCTCCAGTTTGGCTCCTTCCTGTCTCAAACAAACCAAAATACGAAGAGCGTATCTACTAACGTAGCACTGGAAAAAGACGAATATGAGGTACCACGGACATTTTTTTCTGCTAGCACTTTATCCTTTTTAGATGCACGTTCTAGGCCTGATATATGTGGGGAAATGGGTAAAACTTCTCAATCTGGTAAATGTTCTGGCTCTACGGGTAGCAATGACTCAGGCGTAGAAAGCGGCTACCTAGAAATGCACCCTTTTTTACCCAAAGCAAATCTTGGTAACGCTGCGCCTGGTAGTTCTCTTCCTGAAGTTTCACCCCACCCAACTTCCAACAAAGGTAACCGTGATACACTTCCATCCCCTGAGTCTGTTACAATCGTTCAGGCCTAAAGTTCTTTAAACAGAACGTTTTTGTTCACTGGGGATAGCGGTTTTAAAAAAACCTCAAGCATCCCAAAGCCGATCCCGCAAAAGGGTCGACGTTTTGCCAAAAATTTGAGGCATTTCGGGGGGCATTTTGATGCCCCATCGCCGCTTGAGATGCGCCCCAACACGCCTATAGAACGTGTCTGAGAAAAGGTATCTCTATCGTTCCTTTGCCCTTCTTGTCATCCCCGCCCCCGGAAGCGGGAATGACAAACCTGATGAAATTCTTTTGTCAGACACGTTCCTAAGGTCTTGCCTCTTAAGCTCTCTAAAAGGGAAATAGACATGAAGGCAAATGTAAAGCTAAAAAGAAGCATTTGACAAAAATATCTTTTTTTGGCAATATTTTCTAGACTGTTATTGTTCATTTTTTATGGAGTTTTACGCATGTTTTTTTCCAAATTCAGTTTAAGTCTTGCCTTTTTAGGGTCTGTTGCCGCGGTTGGAATCTCCAGAGCCCAAGCGATGATGGGCGAGGATAGCCAAAAGGAAGTTCAGAAAGCGGCCCCTGCTGCACCAACTCCTTTGAAGCAAGATCATCCTTTATACAAGCAAATCAGAAGCCTTGCTCCTTCTGGAGATTTAACCGTAGATCATGCGGCTGCCTATCAACAACTGCAAAATTTGCTTGAAAAATCTGCTGTTTCGCCGGACAAGATGTATTTCCAACGCGTTCTTGGCGCGCGGGAAGCTGGCATTGACTTGAAAAATGTATCAGACTTGTTTACGTATGGTGAGCTTCAAGGTTGGCTCAGCAAAGGAGAACCTGTCACGAAGACGAATTTCGAAGCAGCTCGCCAATTAAATACTTTGCTTGAAAAGGCTCCTTTTACGCCAAATAAGATGTATTTCCAACGCGTTCTTGGCGCTCGGGAAGCTGGTATTGACTTTAAAAATGTATCAGACTTGTTTACGTATGAGGAGGTGAGCAATATCCTTAAATCTCAGCCAACCTCTACGCAATTTCAGGCCTATCAAAATCTAAAACGTAATGCTTCTTACCGGTCCGTTACCAAGACGGAAATTGAGGATGAAGTGAAGCGAATGGCTTCAGCTCAATAAAGGGGCACCCATCAAGCCAGCCGGTAAAATTTCCCGGCTGGCGCCCTCAGCTCCTCTCCCGAACATTGAGATCCATTCATCGGAACTTTGCTCTTATTCATGTTCTCTTAATTCTTTTTCAGCATATGGCTGTGGTACAAATGTATTTATTGAGGTTTGATGTGAAGCCAACGACGTGCTTCATGAAAGGCTTCTTGTGCGCTCTTTAAATTGTATAATTGGTCCTTTACAATATTGTTATGGCAAACCTTGGATAAATTTGTTATAGAACGTGTCTGGTAAAAGATATTTTCATAGGGTTGTCATCCCCGCGGAGGCGGGGATCTAGACAATTATCACAATCTGTTGCTTCTGCTGAAGCGTCATGTTGATAGCTTTCTCCCTGGATCCCCGCCTCCGCGGGAAGGACAAGAAGGGCAAAGGAACGATAAAGGTACCTTTTTACAAGACACGTTCTATATAACTTCAACTCGACGTAAGGAGGAGGGCTTATATCTTGAATTTGGAGGTTAAGAAAGTTGTTGAGCTTGTCGGGTAACTCAAAGAGTTATCCACAAATCAACAAGGCTTAGAAAACTGCGGCGTTCAAGACTTTTCAAGAAGCCTGAGTGAGATTAAGCTGATCCACGAAGGGGGGAAAGGTGAACCTGTTGTCGAGCACATTCTTAGAAATCGTACCTCAGATAAGGTCCCTTTCCCCAGGTGTATGAGGACGAACAGTATCTGAGGGCTCGTCTACTGGCGTTGACCCTGCATTCTTAAGAATGTCCAAATCACCCTATACAGTATCAACATAAGGACTTTTTACAATAGACCTCTTTCGAAACTTCCTTTTATGGGCCGATGGGTGCGTCACTCCGGTGCTCAGATCCTCATGTACCCTAAGTACATTCCGGTCTTGCGCTCCGTTAGTTCCTGCCCCTCAGTTCCCTAAAAGTGGTTTCG
>JBOFKI010000035.1:0-9167 GCA_051657245.1 Alphaproteobacteria bacterium
GTCGAAAATGCCTTCTTGCATCTTAAACGATGGAGAGGAATAGCCACACGATACGCTAAAAATACTTCCTCCTTCCTTGCGGCAACCCACATTCGTTGCCTTGCGCTTTGGCTTAATATCTCTTGACGACACTATCTAAAGCAACGAGACGAAATCTCCAATGCAGCATCAAAAATCTCTTTAAAAATGTAGCAAAATTATAAGGCTTTAGCTATATATCGTGTGCCAGTTGCCAAAAAATACCGGTAAATCCCGCCAAGATAGTCCTGTGCGAAAAACATAAAGGTCCCATAAGTCCTCCTTCGAGGGTAATTTCTTGCATGTTACACCATCACAACCTGGGACTATACACTTAAGCAGCAAAATTCACATAAGGCCTTTCACCAGGATTTCTAAAGAGCGCTTGTTTGTCCGAGGGGAAGCGGGTTGATATGAAACGCTTCTCCAACCTTTGGGAGCTTGGAAATTGGGAAGATGTCGTAGACGTTATTGCTGATAAGGGATATGATTTTTATGAAGTTCGCAAAATCATCCGAGATGGTGGGAAAACCCCTGTTAGCCCTCGCAGGCAGGGGTCTGTTTGTCCAGGCGTTCAAGACAAAGAAAGGTATAAAACGCGGGTTTTTATCGAATATTTTTTTGGAAAAATCAAAGAAAATAAGAGACTTTGTATGCGATTCGACACACTCGACACAACTTATCTTCGCTTTTTTTGCCTTGGCGTGCCTTAAAGCACTTCATTTACTTTGTTAACAGCGCCATAGATTCCCGCCGCCGGGGGAAGGACAAGAAAAGGTGGGAATATCTTTTCCAAGATGCGTTTTATAAGCTTTTATGCACGCCCGTTCCATTCCAAAAACCTGGCAAGGAACATATAATCGGGGTAATAAAGCCCTTGGGCTGGGTTGGCTTGGGGGTAATAGGGGGTTGCGAGTTCATCAAAGGCTTCAATCAACTGTTGGAGGCCCTCCCATGCGCCTTCTGCTAATGCTTGGGTAGGTGTTTTGAGGGTTTTAATATCCCCGCCTTCAGATCGGCCGGAAACATGCCAAAAATGCAGCTGACCCAGCTTAGGGTTTTTTAAGGCAAGCTTTTGAAACCCACCTTTCCACAGCATCCCTGCTTCTAAAGGTAGCTGGGGAGCATAGCCCAACACGACGTCACGTTCAGCAGGAGGAAACCCTGTCTTATAGTCAATTATGTCTACGGCACCATCCTCAAACACGTCCACCCGGTCTGCCCGGGCTTTCAGGCGGAAAGGTCCCCCAGGCGCCTCAAAAACCACCGTTGCTTCCACTTCTGTGAGGGTTTTGTAGGGGCGTTGCTGAAGACGCCGCTGGCGTTCTGTCTCTAAAAACCAGGATGCCATTTTCTGAAAACGTTGCCACCAAAAAGTTTGCACCGCCGGTTTATGGAAAAAAGGCGCCAGTTTTTCTCTCCCTAAGGCCCAGAGATCCTCCAGCGCTGTTGGGGCAAACAGGTCTGAACATTGGCTTAAGAATAAATCAAACACTTGATGCAACAACGTGCCTTGCAATGCGTGATCAGGGGAAGCATTGAGAGGTTCCAGGGGTTTTAGCCTCAACACATGGCGCGCATAAAGGGCATAAGGATCTTTTCGCCACATCTCAATTTGTGTGACAGAAAGTTGGCGAGGCCTTGCATGCACAGGCGGGCACGGCGCCGGGACCTGAACGGTTACGGTGGTTTGGGGAGCGTCTAGCGCTAAAGCCCAGTGGCGCCACAGAGTGTCATCTTTCCAGGTTTTTCCCTCGGCTTTCAAAAGGGTCTCCAACCTGGCGAGAAACCGGGAGGGAACCGTGGGTGTCCCCCCAGAGCGCAGCGCACGGGTGAGAACCACGGTTGGGTTCCCAAAGGTTTGGCAAAAATCATGGGAAGACAACCCTATTCTTCGCTCCAAAGGTGGCATCCCTATATCGTCTCGCATAGGACGATTTAGCCATGGACCGTTGTTGGGAAGCGGAGGCCATGTTCCTTCATTAAGCCCCCCCAAAATGACCGTATCTGCCTGGAGCAGGCGCGCTTCCAGCGTTCCTAAAAGCCGAATGCGCGGGTGGGTAGGGAGCTCTGGCGGAAGCGACAGCTTTCCCATGAGCAACCATATGCCCTCCACCGCATCTTCCAGGGAAACCTTGGGGAAAAAGGTAGCGGCTTCCTGAAGCCCTTCTAAAAAAGACATGAGAACGGCGCGGGCTTTGGGGGAGGTAAGCTGAACCTCTGGAGGACACACCCGATGGATCACCTCCCCAAGGGCCTGCACCCATTGGGAAAAAGGAAGCAGGGATTCTCCTTTTGCGTAAAGGTCCAAGAGAGGCTCCAGAAAAAAGCTGAGGCGCTCGATCCCCTGCTCCAATAAGCCCCGAAGGGGTTGCTCGATGGAAGTGCTTCTTTCTCGAAGGCTCGCAAGCCCGCGACCAGAATCAATCCCCCGCAACAACCGTTGCTCAAGGGCAAAGCAAAATGCTTGGTGAAGCGAAGCATCTCCCACGCGGCACAAGGGGTGTTTAAGCAGGCTCAACAACGGAATGGGGCTTGCGTGCTCAACAACCGCTTGGAGGGCGAGATGAATCAAGGACCCCAGGTCTGTCTGGCTGAACAGGCTTGCGGCGCTGTTATAGGGCACAATCTGCCAGCGCTTGAGGGCTGCGAACACTTGATGTAACAGCAGGCGATCAGCGCTTACCAATGCAATGGTTTTTCCGGGTGTTTCTAAAGTTTCCCGCAGCATAAGGGCGAGGGTTTCTGCTTCTTCATGGAGGGAGGCGCAGGCCAGGTAATGAATCCCCTCCCACTTGGAGGGTTGCTCGGTTGAATCTTCTTGAGAAAGGGTCTTAAACGAATCCTGGAAGATCTCCCGTACCAGCTGTTGACGTTTGGGGACATGGGGCCCAAGGGGGTGCTTAAGGCTTAAAGCCCAGGGCCACAAGGGAACGGAATCAGCCGTTCGCCCCAGGCGCCTCAAGAGCTGTTGTAAAGCATATTGGGGGTGACAGGCTGAAACGCTCTCGCTTCCAGACTGTTGTCCCAAATGTGAATCGAGTCCCGGCAAGATGACCCCGCCGTTGGGAAGGGCTGCAATGGCTTTAAGCAACGCCGCTGTGGCAGGCATGGTGCCGGTGGAGCCTGCCGCTAGCACCCAACCAGAGGGGGGAGAGTGTTGCCATGCAACGAGCTTTCGTTGAACCCACTGGTGATGCTGAACATAGGGCTCTGCATAGCCTTTCTCTTGCAGTAGTTGGGGCCAATAAATCTGGATGATTCGCATGAAATCTAAGGTGAGCTGCCAATGGCTTGCAAACGCTTCGGGCACCAGCTGGGCCAGGTTTTCTAGGCTGACTTCCTCAATACAAGCTTGGTCTAAAAAAGCGATCAGGGTTTCAACCAGTTGCAACGTCATCTGAAAGGGCGGCATGTCCAGCCCTTCTTGGCGCGCCAGCTGGATCTGTTTCTCCCGCACCAGCTGGGCTAGAAGCGCTTGACGTACAAGAGGAGGGATGGTTTTTTGTTCAAACCCCGCGTCTGCATCAGGGTTTTCCGGGAATTCAAGGCCATCGTCTGTCCACTCCCCCAAAATTTCAATCCGAGGAAGCAGAAAGGCGCCTTGGTAACGCTCCAAAAGCATCTGTTTAAAGTTAGCGCCTGCCCTGGCGTAGGGAAGGTATAACGTTACGTCCCCCAAGCCAATTTGGTGGTCTTCACAAAATCGGGGGAGGCCCTCTACGAGGGTTTTGAGAAATGGCAAGCCTGTGGGGATATTCCAAAGGTTTAGCAAGGGTTTACAAACCCTCCTTTAGCTAGTCTTTGCTGCCACCTTGAAGAACCACCATACGCCACCACCCGATTGTTTGAAGCCGCTTCATCTCCAAAGGAAAGGCGAACCCAGAGAGGATTGAGGTGTTTGAGGTGTTTTTCTCCAAGCCGCTGGGGCCATTCCAGCAACACAATGGCCTGATGATAAGCTTCCTCCAAGCCGAGATCCCAGATTTTGGGGTCCGCTTCTTCAAGGCGATAAAGATCCACATGCCATAAGATGCCATGGGGTCCTTCATAGGTGAATACCAGGTTAAACGTCGGGCTAGCCACCCCAAGCTTCGGATCTTTTGCCCAGGATTGGATCAGGGCTCGAGAAAACGCAGTTTTCCCAACCCCTAAAGGCCCTTCAAGCAAGAGGACATCCCCCAGTTGAAGCAGGGAGGCAAGGGCTGAAGCTTGCTCCTGGGTTTGGGAAAGATCTGTCAGAACAATGTTAAAAAAATTATCCATGCTGAAGCCACGTCCGCAACAGGGGGCTCCAAAGGTCCGCGGTGACATGGAGGCCTAAGCAGACAAGAGCTGTTACAAAGGAGACAATTCCTACCTTCAATTTCAACAGGGGGTGCTCAGGGGCACCTGGATCAACCCACGGATCTGTCCCAGGCTCAATCTCCGGCTCAAAGAATGTGTCCATAAGATTGTCATTCCCGCTCCCACCCTTGTCATTCCCGCGAAAGCGGGAATCTAGACAATGATTATAACCTGATGCTTCTACTGAAACGTCATGTTTGTGGGGTTTTCCTGGATCCCCGCTTTCGCGGGAATGACAGGAAGGTGTGGGAATATTTTTGATCAGGCGCGTTCTAAAGCCAACCAAAGCTTTGGGTTTGTTAATCCCCCAGGGCAAAGCCATGAAAAAAAGAACCCACCATACCATGATGTACGTTGCCAGGAATGTGACGAGATTCATTGGCTTTCTTTTTCCCTTCCCTTCAGGTGCGGTTCCAATAAAATTTCAAGTTGCCTTTGGGATGCCTGCTCCATCGCCACCTCAATGTCTATCACATGAACGTGTTCTTGGAAATGCTTCGGGATTCTGACCCAATCTTTTGCTGTTGTCACAAGGGTTGCGTCGCATTGAAATGCCTCATTGGCAAGTTCTTCCATGTCACGAGCTGTGTAAGGATGATGGTCTGGAAATGACTCAAAACCAACAAGCTCCCCTTGAAGCTGTTCCAAGGTATGCTTGAATTTTTCTGGAAACCCAATGCCTGCGAACCCAAAAATTTTCGCATCCAAAGGCAGATTTGTTATGGGCTTCATCCAAGCCCTTAGCAGGGGGAGCTTCGGCGCGCGTTGCTGCAAAATTTCCAAAAGGCCCGGAGAAGGCGCGCCCATCACCACAACGGCGCAGGCTTTGCTAAGCCCTTCTTGGATGGGTTCCCTTAAAGGACCCGCCGGAAGCAAAAAACCGTTGCCAAAACCTTGCTTTCCATCCACCACCACCAACGATACTTCTTTTTTTAACGAGCCATGCTGATGTGCGTCATCCAACAATAGCACGGTGGTGGGGGGGAGGTCTTGCAATAAAGGAAGCGCCTGGCTCCGGGGAGAAGCAAGGTAGACGTGGGCGCATTTGGCTAATAAGAGGGCCTCATCTCCAACATCTTCAAAGGTATGGTGTTGGGGGTTCACGGCTAAAGGACCTTTCAAACGGCCGCCATAACCTCTTGTCACCACCCGAGGCTCCAAGCCTTTTTCTTTTAAAAAATTAATGAGCCAGAGGGTTAGCGGCGTCTTACCCGCCCCTCCTACCACCAGGTTACCAATGGAAAAAACGGGGCAGGGTGCTTGGGAAGCGGGCTTATCCAGGGCTCGCTTCAACCAGGCGAAAAAACGAAACAAACAGGATAAGGGCCATAAACCATAGACCCATAAAGTGGGAAATGCTTGCCACCAAAATTTTGGCGCTTCCCGGCATAGCAACCGCCGTTTAAACTTGGATGATTTCAAGCACGTCATCCAAGATCCTTTCGCAAGAGGCCAGCAGCTGATGCCCTCGTTGTTGGTAGGGTTGCTGCGTTTCAGGATTGTTTAAAAAACCGTCCAGAGCTTTCAAGAGCTCTTCAGGACGAAGCTGAACAGCTGCTTTGGCCTCTTGAAACGTTTGTGCAATCTCAAGGTTATGCTCCATAAAAGGCCCGTGTACGATGCAACATCCTTGTTGGGCTGGCTCAACCAAATTATGCCCTCCAATTTGAGGCAAGAACGAGCCCCCCATCACCACCAGGTTGTGTAAGGCGTACATTTCCCCCACGTTTCCCAAAGTGTCTCCCAAAACCACCTGAACCGTTTCAAAAGGCTGCGGGTTTTGAAGCCAGAGGGAAAGACGCTGATAGATAAATCCTTGTTGTTGAAGAAGAACTTCAACGTCTTCTCGTCGGCTGATATGTCGTGGGCATAAAAACAAAAGCAATTCTGGGAAGCTCTTCAGAAGCTCCGCATGGAGCTTGAGCATCAAGCTTTCTTCCCCTTCATGGGTGTTAGAAGCAAGCCATAGGCGCCTTCCTAAACAGGCTTTTTTAAGGGACGCCACAAGGCTTTCATCCACGGGTAAGGGCGGAAGCGTCAACTTTAGATTGTCCGTTACGCGAACCGTTTCAGCACCCAATTGGCGCAAGCGCTGGGCCTGGATTTGGGAAGGCGTTAAACAAACTTTAAACGTGTTCAACAGGCTGCGCGACAGGGGGAGGAGCCACTTCCAGCGGCGAAAGCTTTGCTCAGAAACCCTGCCATTCAAGAGAAAAGCAGGAATCCCCCTGCGGCGAACCTCCCTCAGCATAAAAGGCCAAAAATCAGACTCGATGAAGAAAGCCATCTCCGGCTCCCAATAATCCAAAAAACGCTGCACAACCCTGGGTGCGTCAAGGGGAAGCATCTGGTGGAAAGCGCGGCTTGGAAGCGAAGCACGCATCAAGGTTGCAGAATCTTTCGTAACGGTTGTCACCAAAATGGAGAGGTTTGGGTCTGTGACCAAAAGCTTTTGGATAAGTCCCAAAGCCGCTCGAGATTCTCCAATGCTAGCGCCATGGATCCAAATCACTCGCCCGGCAGGGCGTAGCACAGAAGATTCTGCCCATTTCTCCTGAACCCGTTGGGAGTTTTCTTTGCCCTTTTGCAAGCGAAGCCAAAGGATAAGGCTCCACACGGCTTCTAAAATCACGGAAACAAACAACCACGCAAAATGGGAGCATTTTTTTTGAAGTTCAGCGGTATGCACCCCACATCCTCAATCCAACACTTAAAGCTTGAGGCGTAACTGTTTCAGTTTATGATATAAAAGTCAATGCCAACCTTATCTATTCGGGCCAGTCCAGGCTATTTAGAAACGCGTCGCATGAAGAGGTTTTCAATGAGCACGTTTTTTACAAGATCAACTCCAATAAGCTTCTGGCAAATGGTATCAATTCGCTTCTTTAAAGAAACCAACGTAGGGTTATAGGAAGTGTCCCAGATAACGTCACAAATAATGTAAATATCTTTGTAAATAGTGTCATGGATGCGAGGCAGTTGATCTACTAAATAATTTGCTGCTTCTTCGTTTTCAGCCTCCAAAATGATCCGCATCCCCATGTACCCCACAGGCTGATTGGCTCGGATGATGGGGACTTGAAAAGGTTCAAACTGAATAAATAAACTGTCTTTTCCCTTAATTTTAGAATCTTTTTCTTCAATTCGATCTTCTCGGCTTGTGGAAGTTTGTTTCATCTCTGCAGAAAACCCAACAGAGGGTGCCCACATGTGACACACAAGCCAAACCCCCAAAAAAGAAAAAATTTTATGAGATTTTTGGTTTTTATCGTTTTTTGCTTTCATCAGACTGCGGCCTCAATTTCTGAATAAGACAATCCAGAACCCCATTTACAAATGCAGGTTCCTTATCATCGAAAAACGCGCGGGTAATATCGATGTACTCATTCAAAATAATAGCCGATGAAAGATGTAAATTCTCTGAAAGCTCGTAAGCACCCAATCTTAAAATAGCCAACACAACATGATCTAGACGGTCCAGGTTCCAGCCTGAAAGACATCCTTGAATCAGCGGGTCTAGAGACGCTTGTTTGGCATACCCTCCACGCACCAGCTCGACAAAAAAAGTTTTATCCCCAAGAGAGAAAGGCTTGTTTTGTTTTTGAAAATGATGGGTCCTAAATTGTTCTAAAACTTCTTCAAGGGGGTCGTTGGTAAGCTCCATCTGATAAAAAGCCTGAACCGCCATCAAACGCGCAATGCTCCGCCGACGCAACATGGGTTTTTGCTCTGAAGTTTCTACAACCCCTTTGTCAGAAATATCATCCACGTTTACCTAAGTCCTTCTTAACGCATCGTGCCCTATTCACAAGACAAAGCGTAATGGATTTTTCCAAATTTGGCTATGGCTTTATAAATTTTCCCCTGAAGGTCATTTCCAAAATTTGCCAAACCGTAGCCCCACAGCCCTTTCAAAACCTCTTCTTTTTTTCTAGTTCAATCAGGCATTGAACTTGGAAAAACCTACCCTTTTTTTGTTGCGCACGATAAAGCACAGCAACAAGCACGCCAGCTTATACGAAATCTATAGCCTGTATAGTCCCAGACTATGATGGTGTGGATTAATGATAAACTTTTCTGGTTCGTTTTGCACATTTTGATCATAAATTCATAAGGGGTGAGACCTTTAAGTGTTTTAAGCCGCTTGGCAAAGTTGTAAGCATTCACAAAGGCAGCAAGGTGCCTTCTAAGCTGATCATGGGTGTCATCATCAATACCGCTTCACGGTGGCTTCTTTGATTGTGCGATTCATGCGTTCGACCTGCCCATTTGATTGTCAGGACATATACGCTCAAACACATGCATCCAGGCGTATTTATCCACTTTCCTGTTCGTAAATTGAATCCCGTTATCTGTGAGAATTGTGCGGATTTTGTAAGGAATGTTTGGGATAAGATTGCGCAAAAACTGAGCTGCTTCGGCTTTACCGTATTTTTCAAGAAGCTCAACATAGACAAATTTACTTGTACGATCAATGGCCACAAAAAGGTAGAGTTTTCCTTCTTCCGTGCTCATTTCAGCGATATCAATGTGAACATAACCCATGGGGGAGGCTTTGACTTGTCTCCATCAATCTCTGGTAAACGGCTGATGCCATGGCGTTTGAAAAGACGGTGCAAGCTTGAGCGCGTCAACTTAAGAATGCTGCTTTGCAGGGCATATAGGCAATCATCCAGGGGCAATAACGTATGCTTGCGAAACGCTACGCATGCGGCTTCCTCCTCCAAGGTAAACCGTTGTGGAATGCGGGTTTTTTGACCCCATCGGAATATCTTTCGCTGTTTCTCGCTTCTTCCACTTCG
>JBOFKI010000036.1:0-1213 GCA_051657245.1 Alphaproteobacteria bacterium
CTTTGCTATATTTCTTAAGCGACAATAAAAAAACCGCCACGGAGGTAGCGGTTAAAATTTAAAAACAGTATGAAAGTTGTATAGCCAAGCGACTTAGTATTGATATAAAATAGAGGCATGAAATATTCAACCGATTTTAGAAAAAAAGTGCTCAAGGTCAAGGAGCACAAAGCCTTAACAATACAAGAAACAGCGACTCATTTTGACATAGGAACAGCCACGGTAAGCCGCTGGCTTAGAGGTTCTCCTTTATCTGGGCAAGGCGTCACACGCAAAAGGAAGATAGATAAGACAGCCCTGCTCTTGGACGTTGAGAAGAATCCCCAGTCTTATATTTCAGAAAGAGCGGTACGCTTTAAAGTCAGTAACAAAGCGATCTGGCAGGCTTTAAGGAAGCTTGGAATTAGCCATAAAAAAAACGCTACGCCACCCCAAAGCTGATGTACACGCACGTACGAAGTTCCAAAGTCAAATTCAACGCTATAAATCTTTGAGCAAGCCCATCGTCTATATTGATGAGAGCGGCTTTGCTCATGATATGCCAAGAACACATGGCTACGCCCCAAAAGGACAACGCTGTTATGGCAAACAAGACTGGGGGGCTAAAGGACGAACTAATGTCATTGGTGCTTTATTAGGCAAGACCTTACTGTGTGCTTGCCTGCTCAATTGCAACGTAGACAGTGAAGTCTTCCATACATGGCTTACGCAACAACTCTTGCCTATCACACCGAAGAGTTCTGTTATTGTTATGGACAACGCCACATTCCATAAACGCGCTGATACCAAAAATGCCATCACCAATGCAGGGCATACTTTGGAATTCATGCCTGCTTACTCCCCTGATCTTAACCCTATTGAGCATAAGTGGGCTCAGGCCAAATCAATCAGGATGACTACTCAATGTTCTATTCAAGAGCTATTTCAAAAATTGTAAATCTATGCTTTATAAATCAATCAATACTAAGTCGCTTGGCTATAAATGCTGTAAAACACAATCAAAGCTAAGTTGTTTGGCTATATGTACCTGCATTTTGTGTGCCTGAATAACTATGTTTATACCAAAGTATGCCACCAATAAGGAGTGCACCTGCAAGCAAGGCGGCAATGAAGGCGGTAAGCCCGATTTTCTTTTTGTCTTTGAGGGGGTCAATCAGGTTGCGTTGAGAGTCGGGGGGTAGTTTTGCCAGTGATGTGAGTTGCCCGCCTAGAG
>JBOFKI010000037.1:0-2268 GCA_051657245.1 Alphaproteobacteria bacterium
GCCTTTAAAATCCTTCAAACGCCTTCTTTTGAGCGGACGCGGACTCATTGAAACTGCCATCGGGCAGCTGAAGGAAATTTGCCAAATCCAGCATACACGTCACAGATCCCCTAATAATTTCCTGGCAAATCTCTTCGCAAAAATCCTCGCTTACGTCTTAAAGCCCAAAAAATCTTCGCTTTCTTGGAAAAACAGACTCTCAAGAGGACTGCTTACGTCGAGCTGAGGTTAAGAAAAGATTAACGAAGCTGAAATCAGTCCTAAAATTAAGTAAAAATAGGAAAATCACAAAAAGAACGAAAGAATCTACGTCTTTTAAAAAGAAGATAAAAAATTGGTTTTTAATCAGTAGATCGAGAACTCGCCCCCCATCCGGCACCATCGTTTTGCTTTCATAGCCCCATGAATCTTTTGTTTGCTTTTTTCTAAAGTATTTTATAGTGTATTAAGAGTTTAGGGAAGCTTCTTGTTTTTCGCTGGACAAATAGGCATATCCGGGCGGCAAATGCTTTAATAAATGTGGGTGTAATAGAGGTTCTTCCGTGTCTGAAGGCAGGCGTTTTACTCAAAAACTATATGAGCACCATATAGAAGATGCTTTTGAATCCGGTTCTGTGACGCGAGAAGCTTATACCAGTTCTCTTCAAGATGTAAAAGCCGCTCTAGGGCTCTTGAAACACCAGGGGGAGCAAGGGCTTTTGCCCATGTTGGAGACACCTTTTTGGAAAGAGGATTTGCTTCAGTTTCAGGCTATCGCCAACGCCTACCGAAAATTTCGCTATGTGCTGGTGATTGGGACGGGGGGCGCAACCCTCGGCGGACGAACCCTCTCAGCACTGCTTCAGTCCTGGGTGATGTCAGACACACATTATCCAAATCTTTATTTTTTGGACAACCTGGATTCTGAGATTTTTTGGGAGATTATTTCCCTGGTAAACCCGGCGACTACGGGTGTTCTCGTGATCTCAAAGTCGGGAGAAACACCAGAAACCCTCATTCAACTCATGCGTTGCTTAGAATATTGGGAAGAATTTTTAACGCCTGAACAGCTGGGGCAACATATCACCGTTATCACGGAACCTAAGCCCAACACCCTTCGGCGAATTGCTTCTCATTATGGGTTCCAACAGTTGGATCATCCGCCCCAAGTGGGCGGACGCTTTTCTTGCTTTACGGTGGCGTCGTTTCTCCCGGCTATGATTGCGGGGGTTAATGTGAAAGAGGTAAGGCAGGGAGCTGCTTACCTTTTGAATCAGGTCTTTAGCCAGCAAACCAGCGCACCTGTGGAAGGAGCAGCGTTGATTTGGGCACTCCACCAAACAGGGAAATTCCCATCTCACGTAATGATGCCATATGGAAATGTTTTTATTCCCTTCAGCCTCTGGCATCGTCAGCTCTGGGCCGAAAGCCTCGGCAAAGATAACAAAGGTTTTACCCCCATCCTCTCTCCTTGCCCGTTGGATCAGCATAGCCAGCTCCAGCTTTACTTGGCAGGCCCTAAAGATAAATTTTTCACATTTCTCTATGAAAGACAAACGGCGCGCGAAACGCCCAGGGCGAATCTTTGGGAGGCCTTTCCTGAGCTTAAATTTTTGGCCCATGCTTCCATCAGCGACTTAGTCCAAGCGGAAATGGCAGCCACCATTCAGGTGCTCAGCCAACGAGGCTGTCCAGCGCGCACAATTGTTGTGCCCACGTTACAAGAAATTTCCCTCGGTGCCCTCATGATGCACTTCATGCTTGAAACCCTCCTCTTGGCCCAGCTTCTTAAGATAGATCCCTTGAGCCAACCAGCGGTAGATGCAGGGAAGATTTTGGCTAAAAAATTTCTTCTTAACCAATTTGCTCCTAAAACTCCTAAAAAGAAAATTTAGACAAAGTCCAAAGCAATTTAGTTTTGTTATAATCTTTGGATGAGCTACGATAAAAAATTTCGCCTACAGGTTTTGAAGGTACGTGAAGAGAGAGGGCTTAAGCCTTGTTGAGACGGGTAAGCTTTTTGGAGTTCACAAACAAACCCTCTATCATGGGCCCCCGAGCGTTTGGAAGAAAAAAAGCGTGAGCGGAAGGCTTTCAAGCTGGAGATGGCTTCTTTAGCTGAAAGCGCGCCAAACCATCCAGCATGAGCGCGCCTCCCGCTTCAACGTTAGCCCCCGTTGCATCGGCTAGGGTCTCAAGCGTTTGGGGATAACAGTTAAAAAAAAGCCTCAAGCATCCCAAAGCGGATCCCGTCAAACGGTCTATATTTTGCCAAAAACTTGAGCAAAA
>JBOFKI010000038.1:0-12189 GCA_051657245.1 Alphaproteobacteria bacterium
GTCGAAAATGCCTTCTTGCATCTTAAACGATGGAGAGGAATAGCCACGCGGGTACGCTAAAAATACTTCCTCCTTCCTTGCGGCAACCCACATTCGTTGCCTGGCACTTTGGCTTAATATCTCTTGACGACACTATCTAATATCTTTAATTTTTTGCGCATTTCAAAAATCGCCTCAAAATCCCCACCAATTTTTCAGAAACCCTATTCATTTCATAGGTTTTTTCCATTTTTTGATAAGCCTTTTCCACAAAAGCAGACGCTTTTTCTGGGTGATCCATATAGCCTGCTAACTTATCAGCCAAATCTTGGGGTGAACCAGGCTCTGACAAAAGCGCATCGATCTCATGGGTTAAGATCTCTGCAGGTCCTGAAATATTCGAAGCCACAAGCGGTTTGCTATGGGCCATGGCTTCCAGCAACGCAATTCCAAAAGCTTCTTCAAGGGAAGGTAGACAAAAGATATCGATACTTTTGAAAAAAGCGTCTTTGTCTTTGACCCAACCTGCAAATGTCACAACATCTTGCAAACCAAGGGCTTCAACTTGCTGCCTAAGGGATGGCTCCAGCTCCCCTGCCCCTCCCAGCAATAAATTCACTCCATAACCCCGCTCTTTCAAAATCCTGATAGCGCAGATGAGGTCTGCAAAGCCTTTTTCCGGAGAAAACCTTCCGTAGCTGCCGATAACGATGGGCTTTTGGGGATCAAGCTGAAAGGGAACAAAAGCCTTTGGAAGTTGAATCATGTTGGGAATGGTGAAAACTTTATCCTCCCCATATCCTTGCTCCACCACATAGCGCCTAATGTGTTCTGCAACGCAAATCAGATAATCTGGTTTTTTAAGTCGATGGTAGGCCCAACAATTATGGGCAACTCCCACGACCTTGGCTTTGGATGATTTAAAACTTGTGGCAAAGTGTATGGCCCTCCCGCCATGGGCAATGACCAAATCTGGTTGATAACGCTTGACCAAAAAACGCACAAATAGCTTTGAAAAGGGGCACCAAGAAGCCAAGTTGGGAAGATGCAGCATGTCTTTTTGAAAAGCATTGATAGCGGCCCGCCAGCTAGAAACATTGATGACCTCAACACCTCTCTGCCTTAAAGCTGCGCTATAATCCAGAAAAGCTTGTTGAATGCCGCCCAGATCACGGCTTAACATAATGTTCAAAACGCGCATTTTAAAAACGACACTTACAACCAATCTGATCCCATGGATGGAAAGCGAAACCTAGCAGACCCGCAACCCCGATGCGTTACGGATTGATACTAAATAACTATTTTTAAATGTCAACGGCCCAAGCCAGGTCAGAAAATTTAAGCGTATGGAGAAAGCCTTGGATAAAGTGAGGTGAATGATTGAGAGGGCGAGGCTGCGCAAGTGTACTTCGGTTACATGCGTACATGTGCAAAGGCCTTAGTCCCTTTTCTGCGCGTTTGGATCAATAAAAAAAGGGGACTTGGTATTATTTGGATGTGCCTCTTTGCAAGGCAAACCTGGTAGAGCTGGATATCAAAAAGCCTGAAGTTTGAGAAAAAATAATTTTCCCAGTTTTTAAAAAGCTTTTCAAAAGCGCACCCGAAATTTTTGATTCAACCTGTATGGGCTCATCAAAAAATAGTCTAGATCTATCTAAGAACGATGATATTTCAGGCTCATCCTGAACAGCCGTTTGATGCATGTCTTGAACTAAATAAAAGCTCACAAGAGAAACGATGGCCGTTGCAGTAAGCGAAAAAAAGAAGATCCATTTTCTTGGAAATGTTTTATTTGAAACTTTGATAGGAAAAATCAGCTCTTGCTCTTCATCAGAAGGCGGCAATTCTTCTTTAAATTTTTGAGAAATTGTTTCAGGGTCTAGCTCCAAAATCTTTGCATAGGATCGAACAAATCCCCTCAAATAAGCATGATTTTGCGCCACATCTAAATGACGACCTTCCTCGATAGCCTCAATAACATGACGTGTTAGCCGGAGTTGCTCTGAAATTTGATCGAGGGTTAAGTCGCGATTCTCGCGGGCTTTTCGAAGGGTCTGCCCCACACAAAATGAAAAAATTCCAGAAGATGGTGTTGGGCATGCAGAATCTGCGAGCAATTCGTTTGTTATCGAAAACGTTGACATTTTGAAACCACCCTAAATATTTTTTTTCTTTTTTATATCAACAAATTACACTAAATTTTATAAATTTTCAAAAAAATCACCCCTCAAACTCAGTTGCTTAGAGAGTCTCTTTTTTTACAATATTCAGCAAAATAAGGTTAAAAAAAGGTTGTGCTTTTTAAAATTAAAAAATTTTTTTCAATTTGATAAAATTAGTTTCTAAGAAAGCTGCGTTTTTAAAAGCTCTTGGACTAGCGTTGGCAAGCCAAGCTGGCGTTCTCGCTTTAAACGCTCAGCCTGTAAAATAGCCTGCAGCTGGAGCAATGTCGTGTCAAATTGATCATTTATCAGCACATAATCATACTCTGCCCAATGGGAGATTTCATCTGTTGCTTTGGCCATGCGCTTGGCTACCACATCTGCTGTATCTTGGGACCGTTGATGCAGCCGCTTCGCTAGAATTTCCAACGATGGCGGAAGAATAAAAATGCGGACAACGTCTGCTGCAGCTGTACGATAGAGTTGTTGAGCTCCCTGCCAATCAATATCAAACAAAACATCTTTTCCCTGGCTTAGAAAAGCTTCAACCTGCTCCCGGAGCGTTCCGTACGCATTTCCAAAAACTTGGGCATATTCCAAGAAAGCACCTTCCTGGACAGCCTGTTTGAAGGCCTCTTGAGATACAAAAAAATAATCTTCCCCGTCTACTTCCCCGGGCCTTGGCAAACGAGTTGTCATCGAAATAGAAAGGGATAAATCCAGATTAAGGGTCAAAAGTTTTTTTGAAAGGGATGTTTTTCCAGCCCCAGAAGGAGAAGATAGCACCAACATCAACCCCCGACGTCTCAACTGCGCACGATAGTCTCTCATCTATTTGCCTTTTTTTTAATGGATTCAGCTATCCTTCATAGAAGAGGTTTAAAATCCCCTATACATGGCTCACACTATCATTATAGTGAAGCATAATCATCAAGGGAATACCCAACACCATGTCATTTGAAGTTCGCATTTTTAAACCTTGCAAAAATCCGATGCAATCGGGGAGAGCGAAGACCCATAGTTGGGCTATTGCTTTCAAACCAAAATTTTCAACACCCAAAGACCCTTTGATGGGGTGGACCGCTTCCCAAGATATGCATGAAGAGTTGCGTCTTCATTTTCCAAGCCTTGAAGATGCCATAGCCTATGCTAACCAGAAGCAGTGGGATTATGTGGTTGAAACACCGCCTCCTGTGTCCGCGCTTCGCCCCAAGAGCTATGCGGATAACTTCACCCTGGGTCGCTTGCGCTGAAATCACCAAGGTGTCGCACTTCATTTTAGAATTTTGTTAAAAAACACATGATCGCTTTGCTCAACCGTGTTGAGGCCGTGGGCGTGTTCCAGGTTGAAAGCGGCGGCATGCGTGATGTTTTTTCGGCAAAATTTAAGTATTTGAGAAGGATAGGCCTGGCGTGCTTGTACCCGAAGGTGTTGCTTCAGCACTAGCTTGGCATTCAGGAACCAACTTTTTAAGCAGTTTAAAAGCTTTAGGTTTATCCTGGCGTTGGACAGCTTCCCCCAGGTCTTTCAAAGCTTCTAGCAGGGAAGCATGGGAGGGTACTTTGGGTTTTCCGACCCAAATCTGGGGGGTCCCCTCCATTGGCTCAAACGCTTTTATATCTATAGAAGCTCCTGGGACTTCCTCACCAGGCTGTTCCCCTGTAAACGCCACAGCAATGTCCCGATGGGGAACAAATCCTGCCAAACGAATCATCGTCTCTGCGAGCTCCAGGATGGAAACAGGTTCCCCCATATCCAGCGCTAAAATATTCCCGCGTATGTTTTCAGAACGTACGCCCATCGTCGCCGCTTGGAGAAACAACCCAACGGTCTCTTGAAGAGATAGCAACGGGCGCTTCATCTGCGGATGCGGGACCGTGACGGGGCCTCCCTTGGCAATCTGGCGAGCAAAGAGAGGAATCACAGACCCTGGGGAAGCCAGCACCTGATTGAAACGAATACTTACAAAACGTGTCCGTGCTTTTTCTTGGCGCGCCAATGCATCAAGGGCCTGGCAATAAGACTCAGCAAGCCGCTTCGTCGCTGCAATCAGGCCATAAGGATTAGCGGCCTGGTCCGTTGAAACGAAAATCATACCCTCCACGTGATGGGCAAGACACGCATCCGCCACATAGCACGTCCCCAGCACATTCGTGAGAATTGCTTCAAATGGCTGATTTTTTCCAAAAACAGCATGTTTGAGAGCAGCCGCATGAAATACCCAGTCTGGTTTTTCTTCGGCTATAACTTGAAATAGACTCTCCTTTTGCCGCACATCTCCAAGGATAGCTTTCTGGGAAAGGTAGGGCTGCTGTTCTTTCAACCCTGCTTGCGCCTGGAAAAGGAGCAGCTCATTTTGATCCAATAAGGTGATGTGAGCAGGAGAAAGGCTTCCAAGCTGGCGCAACAGCTCCCCACCTATGGTACCTCCAGCGCCCGTAATCAAGACTCGCTTTCCTTTGATAAACTCTAAAAGCCCTTTCGCGTCAATAGCACGAGGCCCTTCCCCCAAAAAATCCTCCGCTTTCAAGGTTCGTAACTGCCTAATTTCTCTAGGATTTCTCAAATCCTCTAAACTAGGCAAACGCACCCATTCGGCAGAAAAGGTTTCCATCTTTCTCAATAAATCGTTCAATTTCTGACGACGCAAAGACCCATCTGCCACAATCATCAAATCTGGCAGTTGGTGTTTATGTCGAAGGTTTTCTATGATTTCATCCCACTGGGCCACTGAGCCTAAAACCTCAATCCCTTGAATAAATTTCCCTTGGGAAGGTGGTGTTTTCACGCTCAACAAACCCACAATCTGAAAAGGAGGCGCTCGACGACCGTAGACCTCCCTCAAAAAGGATTCAGCGATTTCCCCTGTCCCGATCAATAAAGCTCGAGCTTGGGTTGAAGGGGAAAGGCCCCGCTTCCCCCAAAGCTTTCCTTGGGATAAACCAAAGCGCTCAGCAGTGGCGCGATAAATGAAACGTACGCCCCCTAAAAAAGATATCAACAACATGCCTTGAATGACCCAAGCAGATTGGGGAAATTCATCAAATCCATTAGATAACAACAAGAAAGGAAGAAAAAGCGCCATAGACAGCAGCACAGCTTTTATAAGCCGAATCAGGTCAGGGACTGAAACAGTGCGCCAAGCCCCTTGATAAGACTGAGTCCAAAAAAAAGACCCCATGGCAAGTAAGGTAAATCCTAGGATCTGCTTCAACAATACATCCCCCGGATAGGCTCCAAACGCATCTCCCAACCGGAGCCCTAAGGCAGCAGGAAGCGAGAGCGCCGCCAAAGCAACATCTAGCCCAAAAGAAACGTAAGGCGGTTTTACCCCCCCCCTGAGACGGAAAAAAATATTATAGCTTTTTTGTGGGATCCAACGGGGTTTGGTGGCCATATTTTCCGAGCTTCTATATTTCTTAGTTTTATCCGACCACCATATTACTTGTTCCAAGCTTCTTAACAAGCTTTTTGTTAAACCCGCCTTCAAAAGTTCCCCTATCCCGGTGGTCTAGTTGATCCAGAAGCTTATTTTTTCAAAAAAAAGATTTCGAGGTTATTTTCTTGAATATCCATGAACGTGCTGAGATAAACTGAGAACTGCTGCGCCAACGACAAGATATCTTGTGGTGTGGTTATCGTTGTGCTAGGATCGGGCGATAAAGTCTATGGAAAGAGGGAATTTATCGATGAAAAAAGGCATTCACCCAAATTATCACCCCATTTCAGTCATTCTGACAGATGGTTCGACCCTTACGATGCGCTCAACTTATGGAAAATCTGGCGATTCAATCCGTCTGGATATTGACCCCAAGAGCCATCCCGCCTGGACAGGGCAACATCGCTTGATCGATACAGGTGGTCAGCTTGCAAGGTTTAATAAACGTTTCCAGAATCTTGGAAAATCTGAATAACTTTTATCCCATGTGCCCTTGGAGTTATCCACAGAAAGGTTAAGAAACCTTGGAATTTACTGGACGCTTGACTGTTAAAGTTTCTCCCCAGGCCCAGGAAACCTCTTTTGAGGGGTGGTTTCTCCATCAGTTTCGCCCTGTTTTGAAAGTTCGCGTTAAGGCAATCCCAGAAAAAGGGGCTGCGAATGAGGTTTTGTGTAAATTTTTAGCTAAAGCTTTGGGCACACCCGTTTCCCAGATCCGTTTGGTCTCAGGTGGGCGCTCCAAGATAAAAGTGTTTGAACTTGTGGGTGTTTCTCAAAAAGCCTGGGAGTTTTTTTTAGATCAAACAAAATTCTCAACCATCCACAACTCTGAAGTTGAGTTTTAAAATCCTTCTTTCTGCATCGAAAAGGGTTCAGTAGAAACCCATTGTCGCTTCAAAGCTAAATCGGTTAAGATACCTCTCATGAAATCTGCCGCTCCTTCTTATGTGCCCCTACGCATTCACTCAGCTTACTCCCTTCTAGAAGGTGCTATCCCTATCCCTAAATTAATCACCCACGCCCAAAAGAGTCAATTCCGGGCCCTTGCCTTGACGGACAGCGGCAATCTCTTTGGTGCGATGGAATTTTCCCTTAGCTGCGCTGGTGCTGGGATTCAACCCATTTTAGGGTGCCAAGTCACGCTGCATCCAGAAAGCTTCCAAGAAAAAGGATCTCGCAAAGCTTCAAACCAAGACTCCCCCCTTTCGATCCTTTTGTACGCCCAACATGAGGGGGGCTATCGTAATTTAATTAAATTGATCTCCCGAGCCTCTGTAGGGCAGGAAACGGTGACGTCTGGAAGCATCACCCTTGCAAACTTAAAGGAACTATCTGAAGGATTAATCTGCCTTTCAGGTGGCATGGATGGCCCCATCAATCAAGCCTTGATGAGAGGAGATAGCAGTGAAGCAACAAAACGCGCGCAGCTGTTTCAAAACCTCTTTCCCAACCGCTTTTATCTGGAATTAAACCGTTATGGAGGACCAGAACAACAGGTTGAGCCCCAAGTTCTGGAACTTGCAGACGCGCTTCATCTGCCTTTGGTGGCGACCAACGAAGCGTTTTTCCTCTCACCCGATCTGCACGAAGCCCATGATGCCTTGCTTTGTATTGCCGATGGCGTTTACGTGAACACCCCCAACCGCAGGCGCGTCACCACGCAACACTACCTGAAAACCTCCCAAGAAATGGAGGTGCTTTTCCGAGATATCCCAGAAGCCCTGTTGAACACGGTGCTTATCGCGTGCCAGTGCTCTTTTCTGCTGAAGCCTCAAAAACCGATGCTGCCTTCCTCGCCCATAGCCGAGGGACGGACTGAAGCCGAAGAACTTCGCCTAAAAGCCCAAGAAGGGCTCACGCGTCGCCTGGAAACCCACGTGTTCACACCCCACATGGAGAAGGATGAGCGCGAAACAAAACAGAAGCTCTACCAAGAGCGTCTCGCCTATGAAACGGATATGATTATCCAGATGGGGTTTGCGGGCTATTTCTTGATTGTGGCTGATTTTATCCAGTGGGCTAAATCCCAATCAATTCCAGTGGGGCCTGGGCGTGGTTCAGGTGCAAGTGCGCTGGTGGCCTGGGCGTTGACCATCACGGATGTGGACCCTATCCGTTTCAATCTTTTGTTCGAACGGTTCTTGAATCCTGAGCGGGTCAGCATGCCTGATTTTGACGTTGATTTCTGCCAGGAGCGACGCGATGAGGTGATCGCCTACGTCGCGCAAAAGTATGGCGCAGACAAGGTGGCGCACATTATCACCTTCGGAAAACTCCAAGCCCGAGCTGTATTACGGGATGTGGGCCGCGTGCTTCAAATGCCCTATACGCAAGTGGACCGCATTTGTAAACTCATCCCCAACAACCCTGCGAATCCTGTCACCCTGGACGAGGCTATTTCAAAAGATCCTCAACTTCAAGAGATGGAGAAAGATCCCCAAACTAAGCAACTCCTCCATTTTGGGCGACAGCTTGAAGGCCTTTACCGACACGCTTCCACCCACGCAGCCGGCGTGGTAATTGGACAAGAATCCCTTGAAAATTTGGTCCCCCTGTATCAGGACCCACGCTCCAATATGCCTGCCACCCAATTTAATATGAAATATGTGGAGCAAGCAGGGCTGGTGAAGTTTGACTTCCTGGGGCTCAAAACCCTCACGGTCATGCAACATACAGTGAACCTGCTTCACAAACGAGGCATCGCTGTTAATCTTTCAGAAATCCCTCTGGATGATGCCCCGACTTTCGCTTTGCTCAACCGTGTTGAGGCCGTGGGCGTGTTCCAGGTTGAAAGCGGCGGCATGCGTGATGTTTTGCGAAAGCTCCGCCCAGAGCGGTTTGAAGAGCTGATCGCGCTCGTTGCCCTCTATCGCCCCGGACCCATGGATGATATCCCGCGCTACCTCGCCTGCCGCCACGGGGAAGAAAAGGTTCACTATCCCTACCCTTGTTTGGAAAGCATCTTGGAAGAAACCTTCGGGGTCATGGTCTACCAAGAACAAGTGCTTCAGATTGCTCGAACCCTTGCAGGATACAGCTTGGGAAGCGCAGATTTGCTCCGCAGGGCCATGGGAAAAAAGATTAAATCAGAAATGCAAGCCCAGGGGCAAGCGTTTGTAGAAGGGGTTTTGGCAACCCACGGAGGGACAAAAGCCCAGGCTTCCCAACTATTTGATCAAATCGCAAAATTTGCCGGCTATGCTTTTCCTAAAGCCCACGCGGCCCCCTATGCGCTGCTGCTTTACCAAACCGCTTATTTAAAGGCGAATTATCCGGTGGAGTTTATGGCTGCCTCCCTGACCCTTGACTTCCAAAACACGGACAAGTTAACCGTCTTTGCTCGAGAAGTCTTGCGGATGAAGATCCCGTTGCTTCCCCCTGACATCAACGCCTCTGATCCTTTCTTCAAGGTTGAAACCCTTGAAAATGAAGGCCTTGGCATTCGCTATGCCCTCGCGGCGCTCAAGAACGTGGGACAGGCTTCGATGGAATCCGTAGTCGCAGAGCGCAACGCACGGGGGCCTTTTAAGGATATTTATGATTTTATGGAACGGGTTGATACGCGCGCTGTCAACAAGCGTCAGCTCGAAGGCCTTATCGCTTCAGGCTGCTTTGATGCGCTTCACCCCAATCGCCGCCAGCTCTTTGATAATGTTGATCTTCTCTTAGGCCACAGCGCTGCCTACACCCCTGTCAGCCTGTTTGATGCCCATGAAACAAGGGCCCCCCTTCCTCCGACAGAAGATTGGCCCCCCCTGGAAAAATTGGCCCATGAATTCCAAGCTATTGGATTTTACCTGACATCCCATCCCCTGGAGGCCTACCAAGATTGCTTCCAACATCTCACATGGATCTCCAGCCATGAGCTGCAGACATGTTTGGAGCACCACCGGGGGAAAGAAGGCAAAATCTTTGCCATGATGGGCGTTCTTTTGTCCAAACAAGAAAGGCTCAGCAAAGCGGGTCAAAAATATGCTTTTCTTCAGCTTTCAGACCCGACAGGTGTTTATGAAGTGGTGCTTTTTAGCGAAACCCTGGCCCAATATCGTGACCTGCTAGAGCCAGGAACAGCCTTGCTTCTAACGGTTTCAGGAAGGCTTGATGGCGAGACAGCGCGTCTGACCTGCAACCAGCTAGAGACGTGTGATGGGCACCTTTCCAAGCATATGGAATCTGTCACCCTTGACATAACCTCACACAACGCGCTGGAGGCGCTAGAGAAAAAAATCAACCAGCTTTCTCCTGGTAACACTGTGATCTATCTAAAATTTAGACTTCCTAAGGTGGAGCTAACGTTTAAGCTACCCACGCCCTATAAATTCACCGGGGGCTTAAAAGCAGAGCTCCAAGCCATCGTCGCCTAACCCTCCTGGATTGCTTTTTTTATTCATATGGTTTCGTGAAAAACCCTTGGGATTTTAAACCTGCATTCTTGCGTTTATGTGGATTTTTTTTTAGACTAAGAAGAAAAGCAGGTTAGATTTTTTTGAATGCCTCAGTTTCTTTTTATCGATAGCGATACCTCTGTCCAAGACGCTCCTATTGTTCATCACGTGCTGACATCTTCTTTGTTTCACGTTTTGGGGTGGGTGGTGACGCCCAGCCTTTATTCGGGGGAGCAAGTCTATGCCCATGGGGCGTTTCTTAAAAAACTTGCAAAGAATCCTGTTCCACTGCACCTGGGGTGTTTTCGTGGCTTGATGGCGCCTTTTTCAGCTTTTTCAAAGCCAACGGCTTATGCACCTATCCAAGGAAAACCTCCGGAAGGTGAGCTGGATGGGGTTCCGTTCCTGGTGGATGTTCTCTTAAAAGCACGCTCTCCTGTCACTATATTGGCGCTGGGGCCTTTGACTAACCTAGCGTTGGCGCTGGTAGCATCTCCCCGGATCCGTGAAAAAATTTCAGAAGTGTTGGTGGTGGGAGGAGCTGTGATGGCCCAGGGGAACATTTCCCCTTCTGCTGAAGAACGTTTTTTTGCAGATCCCCACGCGATTTCTGTTCTTCTGTCCAGCCAGCTTCCCCTTGTTTTTTTCCCCCTTGATCTTTCCCAAGGGCATATATGCACCTCTGATTGGATGGATGCTTGGAAAAACCATCTGGGTCATGGCTGGGGGAAAGCTGTTCTTTCAGGAGATCAAACGCCTTCGTTTTCAGGGCTTGCAGCGTTGGCTTACTTGACAAAATCTCCCGTGTTTGAAAATTTTCGTGCGGCTTTTTCAACTATCGAAACGCGAGAAGGGCCTTTGAAAGGAAAGCTGACCGTTGATTGGTGGGGAAAGCTGCCGGAAAAGCCGAATGTTCGTTATATTGCAGATGCTTTGGGGTCTGCGAGGCTTTCGAAAGAAGCCTTCGAGAAGTTGTTGGTGGCTACGCTCCCCCATCGTCAGGAGGTGATGCGATGAAACAGACGCAAAAGGTGCTTCAAGAAGCGCGGATTGAAACTATTTTGTTTGATTGTGACCCAGGGCTTGACGATGCGGTGGCTCTGTTGATGGCCATGGCTGTCCCTGAAAAAATTCGTTGGCTGGGGATCACCACCGCTGTTGGCAACACGGCCCTCAGCCACATCCAAGAAAATGCGCGCAAAATTTGTGAATTGGCAGGGCGCCGAGATATCCCTGTTTTTGCAGGATGTCCCCGCCCTTTCATGAGCTGGACCCACTATGAAGAAGCAGCTGGGACAGAAGTGGATGAGAATTTTTCTTACGTTAAGAAGATTCATGGGGATACGGGCCTTGGTGGACAAGCCTTAGCAACCCCCAAGCTTCCCCTGCAGCAAGAGCATGCAGCTTTTTACATCGTGCGAGCCTTAAGAGAGGTGCTTGAGCCTATCACCCTCATCGCAACGGGGGCTCTTACCAACGTTGCTATGGCGTTGATCATCGCGCCGGAGGTTGCTTCTAAACTCGAGCGCATTATTTTGATGGGAGGGTCTGGCAGCATCGGAAACATCACCCCTGCTGCAGAACATAATTTTTACGTGGATCCCCACGCGGCTTCCATCGTGTTTAATGCTGGGGTTCCCATCGTGATGAGTCACTTGGACGTAACCCGCAAAATTCTTGCTCATGCGGACCTGCTCCGGCGAATCCGTGCCCTTGGTTCTTCCACCGCTTGCATCATCGCAGATATAATTGAGAGCCGCCCTAAGGGGCACTATGAACCAGGCATGACGGAGGGGGTCTTGCACGACGCAACCACGGTTGGTTATTTGCTTCACCCAGAGCTTTTCGAGGCAGAAGGAGCGTTTGTTCATATTGAAACCGCACCTGGCCCAAATGTGGGCCATTCTTCCATTGATTGGGGAGGAGCAACAGCGCCTTGTAATGCCCTTGTTTTGAAAAATGTGAATGTTCCAGCTTTTGAGACGTTGATGGTGGACTTACTCGCCAGATATTCTACTTAACCCCAGATACTGTCTTATTCGTCAAGTAGAAAGTTGAGGGTTGAAAGGTTTTTGATGTTTGAGGACGCCGAAGATAATGTGTAGAAGCTTTCGCATACAAGTCCCAACAGCGGTCACTTTGCTTTTACCTTTGTGCGTTAAGCGTTCCCAAAAGTGTGCCAGAACAGGATTATACTGCTTTGCTACAAGTACTGGGAAGTAG
>JBOFKI010000039.1:0-7248 GCA_051657245.1 Alphaproteobacteria bacterium
CGAAAATGCCTTCTTGCATCTTAAACGATGGAGAGGAATAGCCACGCGGATACGCTAAAAATACTTCCTCCTTCCTTGCGGCAACCCACATTCGTTGCCTTGCGCTTTGGCTTAATATCTCTTGACGACACTATCTAGATCCCCGCCTGCGCGGGAATGACAACCCTATGAAAATATCTTTTACCAGACACACTCTATAGAGCTCTTTCGAAATTCATCGATTGAGCTTAAATTCTCTGAAATTTGGAAAATCATAACCTATTTTTTATTCTTTTTCAAACGTGTGGCGGGTGGTGAGCAAAAAAATCTTAATAGCGTTTTTCATAAAAAAGAAATCGTCATGTTTTGGCGGGCTGAAAAAACAGGCTCCCACGCGGCTTGAGCCTCTTTTTCGATGGCTTCAAGCATGTCATCGGTGTGGAGAGGCTCATGGTGATAAAGGGCCAGGTTTTTAACATCCGCCTGCTTTGCAAGGCGAATCCCTTCTTGCCAGGTAGAATGCCCCCATCCTATTTTGCTGGGCCATATTTCGTCTGTATAGGTGCTGTCATAAATGACCAAATCAGCGTCTTGGATATTTTTTAAAATATGTGCATCGGGAGAGCCTGGGACATGTTCTGTGTCTGTCACATAGCATACATGTTTATCCCGAAAGCTCAGGCGAAAGCCAATGGCATCTCCGGGGTGATTTAGAGGAAATGTTTGGAGATGAAACCCTTTCCATGGCAACAATGCTTCAGGCTCTAGGGTATGGAATTTTAAGGAAGCTGGAAAATCCTTGAAAGGAACTGGAAAAAGTGGAGGGGCAATCAAATGCTGAAAATAATCTTTTATGCCCCCAAAGGTCTCCAAATGGCCGCAAAAAATGTCAATTTCCCAATCTTGCTTCCAAAAGGGCAGGAAAAAAGGCATCCCCATAAAATGGTCCAAATGAACATGGGAAAAAAATAATAGTACCCGGTGGGGTTTAAACTGTTTAATAAGATGCTGGCCTAAGGGCGCGAGGCCAGAGCCCGCGTCAAAAATGAGGTGGGTTGGAGGCACGCCAGCTGCTTCACTTTTAAAAAAAACAGAGGTGCAGATGGTGTGCCCGCCAAAGCGATGATACCCTTCCCCAGAACAGGGGTGAACGCCACGAACTCCCCAGAATGTGAGATCAAAAATTTCCTTTCGCCCACGCTCAAGAAGCGAACCGGTTGAGAAAAAAAGGTTGCTTTTGCGTATAGACATCATCTAAAAACGGTAGGAAATAGAAAAAACGGAGTGTAGCTCAGCCTGGTAGAGCACCGTCTTCGGGAGGCGGGGGCCGGAGGTTCAAATCCCCTCACTCCGACCAGACAAACATAGCAATTCAACCTTCTCCCCTTTTTTTTCAGAAAACTAAATGCTCTCTTCTGGATTGTAGCGTTCAAAAATTGAAAAAATATTAAGGAAATAATACAGGCAGACGCGCATCAAGCCCAATTCCAAGGGGCGATATTTCGCAGCTGTAGGCTAGTGGTTGAACCCCCTTTTCAAAAGCCTGGGAAGCTGCCTTTGCGTAAAGTGGATCAAATTCCGCTGCAAGGGAAAAGCTAGAGCAATCTTGGCGTTGGATGATATAGAGCACAAAAGCCCCAAAGCCACGCTCCACAAGCCGTTCCAAAACTTCCATATGTTTGGCGCCGCGCTGGGTAGGGCTATCCGGGAAAAGGGCTTGGGTTGCTTGTTTAAAATGGACATTTTTAACTTCTATATAACACCCAAGGTTTGAAGCGTCAGTTTTCTCAGATCCTTGAAGAAAAAAATCGAGACGGCTTCCTGGCTCGGCATAAACCTCCGCTTTCACATGAGGATATGCGGAAAATTCAGGAATTCCCCCTTGTTCTAAAAGCTTTTTAACCAAAGCGTTCGGGTTCCCTGTATTGACCCCAATAAATCCCGCCTGGGGGTCTTCTACCAACTCCCAGGTATACTTCAGCTTGCGCGTTGGGCGATCGCTTTGGGACAGCCACACAGGCGTTCCGGGGTCCGTCAACCCAAGCATTGCCCCCGTATTAGGGCAATGGGCGCAGACAAGTTCACCCGTTTCCAACAGCACATCTGCTAGAAACCGCTTGTAACGCTTGACCAAAGTCCCTTTCAAAAGGGGGGGAGAAAAAACCAACATCTAAAAACTAATTTTTTAAAGCTGCGAGAACCTCTTGAGCGTGGCCTTCCACCTTCACTTTTGGCCAGATACGTAGGATAAGGCCTTGCGGATCGATGAGAAACGTGGTGCGCTCAACGCCCATCGATTTTTTTCCATATAAATTTTTTTCTTTCCAAACACCGTAAAGTTTGCAAATTTCAGCCCCTTCATCTGCAGCAAGCCAAAAGGGGAGCTGATATTTTGATTTAAATTTTTCGTGGCTTTCCAGGCCGTCTGGGGATATCCCCACAATCACAGCTTCTTTAGATTCAAATTCGGGAAGCGCATCCCTGAAATCACAAGATTCTTGGGTGCAGCCAGGGGTGTCATCTTTGGGGTAAAAATAAAGCACCACATGCTTTCCTCGCAGCGTGCTGAGGGCAACGCTTTGCGTGGCGCTTAAAACAAGATTAAAATCCGGGGCTTGGGAGCCAGTCGTGAGAGCCATGGTGTATCTCCTTTTAAAGAATTAAAGCTTCCTAAACGCTTTATTATGCCTTAGTTTGTACACTAGAAGCAATTTTTAATGCAAGAAATTCACCTAATCGGTCAGGAAGTCCGGCGTTTCATGGGTATCCATCCTTTTTTACAGCCTGTTAATAAGACCTTAAAATTTTTGGGTCGGTTGTTGATAAGTGTTTTTTTGGGTGCTGTTGGGGTGCTCGTGTTGCTGTTGCTTTTTTTGTCCCAACGCCCCCTTCCGTTAGACCCATGGGTTCCGTGGATGCAAAACCATGTGGGAAACACCGTTCAAGGGCTTACCTTTCAACGTGCTCAGCTTAACTGGCGGCGGTGGGATAGCCCTTTTGAGATTCAATTTCAAGAAATACAAGTTTCAGGCCAGGGGCTAAAAACACTTAAGCTTGATAAGCTAGGAGTTCGTTTGAGCTTAAAAAATCTTTTATCAGGAAATGTATGGGTTCAGGGGCTTACGATTCCTCATCCTGAGTTGTTGTGGCGGGCTTTTTCTGGCAATAGCACTTTTTCCGGTGGACGTTCTGGGAACCCTGAAGCTGCTATCAAAGCTTTTCTTCAGTCTGAATTTTGGCAGCACCTTGAAGAAATTGAGCTAACGGATATTCATCTTCCCCTCCCTTTAAAGTTGGACGGCCTTTCTTTTTACCCGCCTCCTTTTCACGTTCACCTTTATAAAAAAGGTCCAGCAACCCTTGGGTTTAACATGGGGTATCAAGGAGAAAAGGCCTTTTTGAAGGGAGACGTGAGGTTTTTACCTCAACAAGGTCAATTAGCTTTCTCAGCCAATTGGAAAGATTGGAGGCTTCGCCTAGCTCCCCGGGAGCGTATCTTCAAACCAGTGATGCACTGGCTTGCTCAGATCCCCCTTCTTTCAGGAAGCTTGGAAGGGGCCTATGACGTTTCTAAAAGCAGGCTTGCTCCCATCCGTATAAATCTTCAAACGTCTGAAGGAAATTTTACGTTTTCACCAGAGGCAAAGGGAGATCCTCAAACTGTTTCCTTTGGTAAAAGCCATCTTTCTCTTCATCTGATGCCGGAAAAAATAACCCTGACAGATGGTGTGCTTGCGCTGGAAGATAAAACATTTTCCTTAAAAGGGGAGGCTTTGCTGCCAAAGGAAAAATCAGTACAACTTAAACTGCAGCTCTTGGGGGAAGTTCCTCTGCCGTTTCTTCAAAAAATTTGGCCTCAGCAGCTGGCGATTAAGCCGCGAACGTGGATTTTTAAAAATTTGAGTGACGGAAAAATTCATACTGTCGATTTGCTTTACAAGCCTGGTAATGATCTAGAAAAGCAAGATTTTTCAGGTAGCATGGCATTAGAAGGACTGACGGTTGATTACCTGACCGGGATGCCGAAAGCAAGGGAGGTTTCAGGAAAAGCAACGTTTGATACAAAAAATTTTTCCATTGCGTTTTCCCACGCCATGCTTGAAGATCAGGCGCTTGAAAAAGGAAGTCTTGTGATAGATGGGTTAGATCAAGTCGACCAAACCCTTTCAACTGTCCTTGAGTTTAAAGGGCCCATTCCCGATCTTTTAGAAATTATCAGTCAAAAACCCCTTGAATATCCTCAAAAATTTGATCTTGTTCCCAAAGATTTTAAAGGAAGCTCCAAGACGTTGCTCAAGCTCAAATTTCCCTTGGAAAGCGATTTAGAGCTCGAAGAAATTCAAGTGACTGTTGAAGCTAGCCTAAGCAACGTTGAGGTGGCGTTGGATGTGGGGGCTCAGGAAGGGGCAAAGCTTCCCATTCAAAAGGGCATGTTGAAACTTTTTGTTTCACCTCAAAAACTTCAACTAGAAGGTCCAGCCGTTGTTAACAGCCATCCTGCAAAGATTCAATGGGAGGAAATTTTTGGTGAAAAAAAGAGCTCCCGCTATCAATTAACTTATACACTGACACCTGATTTCTTAAGCGCGTTTGGTTTGAATGTTAAAAGCTTTGCAGAAGGTTCTGCTTCTGCTTCTCTGATTTATGAAAAAAAAGGTGCGGCCGCGGCCGCTCAAAAAGGTTCTCTCAGCATTTTGTGTGACCTTAAAGCTGCGAAATTAGAGGTTCCTTTGTTAAACTGGAAAAAACCATCGGGAGAAGAAGCGCAGCTTCGCACGAGCCTTGATGTCTTAAAAAATGGAGATTTTCATGTGCGTGGCTTAACATTGACTTCAAAGCAACTTCATCTTGAAGGAAGTGCAAAGCTGGCACCAGATCACACGCCTAAAGAAGTGCTGATCTCAAAGATTCAAGCGCCCAAATGGCGGGGGCAGGCTTCATTCCATGTGCGTAACCAAGGCAAACAAAGGCTATATGAGGTGAAGCTGGGAGGCAAAGAAGCGGATCTTTTTCCACTGCTCAAATCTCCATTTTCTCAAAAGAGCTTTTTCAAACAGGGGGATCGTCTCTCTGTTCAGCTTGAGTTTGATCAAGTTCATGGGGCCCATCAACAGGCTGCTAAAAACGTTACAGCTTCGCTTAAAGGCAGGCAATTTCTTGAAAATTTTGGATGGGAAACTGTTGTGGCCTCGGGCTATCTGCCATCCATGCGAAAAACGCAAATGCCTCCCCATGAGAATGAAATCTTTCTGATTGAATGGAAACCCAAACAAGAAGGTACTTCCCTCGAAGTGCGCTCCTACCAAGCGGGTCGTTTTTTAAAATTTGCAAATATCTATCCCAACGTTATCTCAGGGGAGCTTTTATTAACAGCATCAAGGGCATCTCTCTTGGACCCATTTAAAGGGAGGTTGAGGATTAAAAATTTTCGGGTTCTTGAAATGCCTACCTTGCTGCATCTTCTTTCTTTGGCGCCCTTGTTTAACTTTTTTGAGATGCTTTCTCCCAAAGAAGGCATGCTTTTTGATAGCCTTTCGGCCTATTTTTCCGCTGATCTAGCAAACAGTATTTTGGTTCATAAGGCCCTTGCTAGGAACAAAAGTATTGGAATTTTTTTCCAAGGTTTTCTGAAACCACCTCAAAATAGCATAGCCCTGGAAGGCAGCATGGCTCCAGCTTATCTGCTTTATCAGCTCTTAAGCAAAATCCCACTTTTAGGGGATTTTCTTTTTGGTATTCAAGGTAGAGGGCTTCTTGCGACACATTTCGCAATTAAAGGACCTATAGACAACCCAGTGGTGGAAGTAAACCCCCTGTCTTCCTTTGCCCCCGGGTTCCTCCAAGGACCTTCAGAAGATCCTTCTTAAGAAAAGGCCTTAAGATCGAAGCATCTGAAGAAATGGTAAAACGTAGGTCAAAGCGCCGTCAAGAGAGGCAAGGGTTGCTGGAGAATCTGGTAATTCATCTTGAAGCCATTGCTGAAACCCTAGAAGGTAGAGGCCAAGGAGGATGGGCATTCCAAGAGTTTGGACGCAGACCGGCGCGTTTCCAAAGGAAACTTCTGCCATAAATTTAACGTAAACCAAAACTTTTCTTGAAACAACGCAAGCCAAGCTGGGGTCTCTAAAAGAAGCTTCATAAATTTGTTTGCACCATTTTTTGTAAGGCGCCAGAACTTCAAGCCTTGTAAGAATTAATTCAAAAATCTGATCTTTTAGGGTCTCAATCCCTTCTAGACAAACCTGATGCCGTGCTTTTTCATCTATATAAGCCAGAAAATGCGCAAGAAATGCTTCTTTAGAAAGAAATATGTCTTTGACAGCGTCGAGGGACACGCCTGCTTGCTGCGCAACGTGCTCAAGGGAAAACGCTTCCCACCCTTCCCGAGCCGCGCAGGCAAGCCCAGCTTTAAAGATAGCATTTTCCTGGAAGCCTTCAAACTCTGGCATCATTTTTTTACATCTCCCACCAACACACGAAAACATGGTGCGCCCAGCGGGAATTGAACCCACGACCCCAGGATTAGGAATCCTGTGCTCTATCCAACTGAGCTACAGGCGCACGATCTGCATACTCACCATTATATACATGATCTTAAGGTTGAAAAATATGAAATTATTTTTTTGGCCGATGATTAAAAAAAATTATTTAATTCAGCGAGATAATTAATAAATTTTTTAATAAATTGATTTTGTGTAAAATTTCAACAATAAATAAAATAATTTATTATTTTTTAAGGATAAATTTTATAAATATATTAAAAATCATCATTTTTTTAGCTATATATTTTTTAAATTTTTCTCAAATTTTGGCAGGCAGGCAACAGTTCCGGGGTATCGAATTTCTTGAAGTTAAAGGTCCTTCCGTGTCTGTCAAACGGCATGCCTCATCTGGCGAATCTGTAATTTTAGTAGATTTTCCTGGTGAAGCACCAGCACTCTACCGCAAGGCAAACCAACTCACCATTATTCAAGTCTCCTTTGACCAGCCTCTCACCGTTTTTCTTCCTCAAAAACCTCTTAAATATTTGACCTGTGAAGCCTATTTTGAAAATTGGAATATTGAGCGCACCCTTGAACCCCTCACGCTTAGTGTGAAAGGAGAAAGGGCAAAAATAACCCTTCTTGAGCACATTAGACTTCTTCGGAAACTATCATTTTGGTAAAAAAAAAGTTAAGCTTTTGGTCTGGAGGTATCTATGAAATACGAACAGATCAAAGAGTTGTCATGCGAAAAATTTCGTAGATTGACAGGTGTAAAAAAAGACAC
>JBOFKI010000040.1:0-6031 GCA_051657245.1 Alphaproteobacteria bacterium
ATTAAACAGAATATCTCTACTAGGGGAATCATTCGTCTTTCCTTTTTTGTCGAAAAATCTAGGAAAAATCTAAGGCTTCCTCAACTTTTTTCAAGTCTTAACAAATAATTCTTGATGCTTTACGTCGAGCTGGGGTTAAAATAATAGCGTGAGGGGATCATGCTTTACTTTCAGCTATTCCCTCTCAAAAATTTTCATGAGGGGGGGCTTGGAATCTTTGGGCTTTTTGTGGAGTCCATGGCTTGCACATACTGATTTAACATCCCTAAAGCTAAACATGCTGCTGTTTCTGCCCGCAAAATCTGTGTGCCAAGCGATGCTGGGATAAGGGTAGGAAGGTATGATTGCTGGAGCTGTTGTAATTCTTTCTCACTCCAGCCACCTTCAGGGCCTACCAAGGTCCCCCATGCGCTAGGTGAGGTGTTTGAAACAAAGCTTTGAAGAGCTTGTAAAAAAGGAGGTGCGTTGAATGTTTTAGAAGGCGGAACCATCCAAAAAAGATGTTCTGGTGCCTGAATAATCTGTTTGGTTAATTGTTTAAATAGGGGGGCTGGCTCAAAAAAATGGGGGACATCGAGGCGTTGACTTTGCTCGCAAGCTTCAAAGCTGATGCGTTGAAATCGCTCTAGATTAAGGTGGCGTTGGGTTGTTCGATCTGTGATACAAGGGAGAAAGTGTGTCACGCCAAGCTCGGTTGCTTTTTCAATCAGCATGTCCATTCGGGCGGTTTTGATGGGAGCAAAAAAAAGAAAAAAAGCGTGGCTTTGGGTAGGCTGCTTACGAACTTGAGATAAAAGTTGGAGATGCATTTTTTTGGGCTGTTTGGTTTGAAGGCATTCAGCCTCCCATTCCCCATCTTTACCGTTAAAAAGGAAAACGCGATCACCTTCTTGAAGACGCATCACGCGGAGCAGATAGTGTTGTTGCTGGATGGATGGAAGAACCTCTTGGGATGTGTTTTTCAAAGATTGGTCTACAAAAAGGCGTATGGTCATTGATGCTCTCATTTCGCGAGTTTATCTTCGATAATATACTCTAAGGCTTGTGAAAAGCTTGCAAAAAAATTCGTCGAATGGCTTTAGCCTCTCGCCCATTTTGGCTCGACGGGATTAAGGGACACGGGAATGGCAATTCTATGAAAGCATTCACAATCCGCTACGCCATTATGCCTCTTTCTGTTTCACGGTAATAGCTAGCTTGTTTTTGAAACATGCTAAAGTAAACTCCTTTCAAATCCATCAAAGAACTATGATCGCCATCTTCCACAATGCGCCCTTTTTCAAACACCAAGATGCGGTCGACGAACCGTGTTATCGCAAGCCGGTGGCTTACAATGATTGACGTTTTTTTTCGAACGAGGGTTTGAATAAGTTTCATAATCTCGTGCTCTGCGTGGGGATCTAAAGCTGCAGTTGGTTCGTCTAAAAGCAGCAGTTCTAAGGAAGGATTACAAGCAAGATCCACGATGAGGCGGGTGAGGGCTAGGCGCTGCCACTGCCCTCCCGAAAGTTCCACCCCCCCCTCGACCTGCTTTGAGAGAACCCGGTGCAGCTTTCCTTTTAAAGTATCTGCAAGGTTAACCTGCTCTAATACGGTTTCTAAAAATTTTAAATCTTGGACCTGCCCTCTCAAGTCCATGTTGGTTTTAACCGATAAAGGAAGTCTTGCAAAATCTTGAAACATAGCTGAAAGCTTGTCTCGGTAGAACTGAAAATCAAGAGATAGAAGGTTCGTTCCTGACCAATAGATGTCCCCTCCCGTTGGGTTATAAAAACGACAAATCAATTTGATAAAAGTTGATTTCCCTGAACCATTTTCGCCAACAATAGCAATCCGCTCTCCTTTTTGAATGGAAAAAGTTAAATTTTCAAAAAGCAAGGATTGGGTTCCAGGATAGGAAAATTGAACATCTTGAAATGATAGCAATTCACTTGAGGGTCGGTTTGTTTTTTTTCTTGTTTTTAATATATGAGGTTCTTTGATATTTAAAAGATTGACCAAGGAAGAAAGAGCAAAATTGGCTTTTAAAAGATCTCCCCCTGTGAAAATGATGTGGGCAATCGAATTGTTCAGCTGAAAAATCATCATGAATAAAAAACTGAGACTTCCCAAAGTTAAAAAACCCTGAACAGCGCTGCGGGATACATCGTAAAAACAACCCGCAATGCCAAGCCCGCTGAGAAGAGAAAAAAAGCAGACAAAAACAACGCCTTTTTGACGAATCTTATTCACTTGATCAAAAAATGTCTTGAACAATTGGTTCCAACCATCCAAGAATTTTCCTTGCATATGGTAGAGACGAATTTCTTGGGCGTACGATTTGGATGCAAGGCAGTCTTCATAAAGCTCCATTTGCTTAAATAAAGGCGCACAGCCAAAACGTGCATCCCATGTTTTTTGATGAAGTCTGACATTGATATAAAGAAGGGGGGTGAGCGTGGCGCATAAGACGATAGGAATCCACCAATTAAAAAGATAAACGCTAATGAGAGCAGGAACTAAGCTGAATACATTTTTCATGAAATGAGAGGATAAATTAAGCATCCGTGCCAATTCTTGGGTATGTTCTTTGGCTAAATTAATGCGGTTGCTGATATCTGGGGTTTCAAAAATATCAATTTGAGGGTAGCAAGCGATTTTTTGAAGCAAAGCCGTTTTGATGCGTTGAAAAAGCTTATTTTCAAAATAGTCCGAAAAAAAATTATGAAAATTTGCGAAAACTTCGTTCAAGAGTAAAAAAAAGGAACAAGAAAAAATCAATAAAATGATAAATTGCCAAAGAAAAGCCGCTGTTTGAGGTTTTGCAGCTGCAACAGAAACAGTGTCAACTAAACGAGACATTCCATAGCTGGCTAAAATAGGAGATAGGCCAGATAATAATTGAACTAGAAAGAGTAGCCCAAGAGGCGTATAATTCCCTGATAAAATATACTTTACAAATCTGAAAAATGTTACAGGGTATTTTTCTTGTATTGACACAACCTATCCTTTCACCTGCTGAAGCCATAACTCCGTACAAAGGAGGTTTAACAACGGCCTTAATTCCTCTGTCATTCCTTGTTGGACGCGTATCAGCGCGTCTGCCAGAAGTTTTTTATCTAATAATTTTTTTTCTTCAAAATAGCCGTTCGAGCAAATTTCATAGATGGTGCGACCGTGTTTTCTGAAGCCAAGCTGTAACACACCCGAAGTTTCTCCTTTAGATTTTCGGAAAACTAACTCTGTTTTAAAAAATTGGCTGAGCGCTTTTCGAAAAGGTAGGCGTCGATGCGCTCGGTCATAAGATTCATAAACAGGCATTGAAAGCGCCATTTCAACCAAAGGTTGTGAATAATAAGGGTAAAAAATAGGAATCTTTCTTAATTTATCTTCAATTTTCGCCTGAAAAGGTCCTTGATAAACCGACACAAGGTGGGAAAATTTACCTGGTTTGAGATGGGTATAGTCAGCGAGAAAAGAGGGTGTAACGATTTGCCTGTAAGACTTTGGGTCATATCCTCCGCGCAACCACTTGGGAATGACCGCATCAACATATTCATTTTGAGGGCTGAGATTCATATAATATCGCACAAGGGATTTGAGGGTTTGTTTCAATAAAACTGGAATAGAAGCGCGGTGAGCCCTGCATAATTTGAGTAAATTCTCTTTAAGCCCTCTCCACCCATGGTCAATCCAATAATCTGCAAGGGCGTTTCCAAGCATTCCCTCACAAAAAAGCTGATCTCCTCCGTGTCCCATCCATATAACCGAATCCATCCCAGCGGATCTTTTCTGTATTTTTACCTCTAGTTCCCTTTCAAGAATGCCTGTGGCTAAAAACGAATGGGGTCTATCAGAAAACATGCTTTGGCGTGTCTCAGATTCAAAATCAAAGACATTTTTCCACTCGTGAAAAATGCATTCTGTATGACAAAAATCTGAGATTAATTTTGCAAAAGACCGTTCGTCAGAAGATGCAACAGCTTGATTGCCATAGGTTAGTGCGCGGATGTGGGAAGCATTTGCACCCCGCAAGTGAGTTGCTGCCATTAAAAGAGCACTAGAATCCAGTCCTCCTGACAATTGGATCCAAATGTTTGGGCTGTCTTCCAGATTCGCTCGAACAACGTCAAAAAATGTATAAAGGAGATTTTTTTGAGAATATGATTCTTTGTAAACGGGGTTGAAAGGGTTCCAAAATGGTTTTATTTCTGCCTCTTTTTTAGAAAAAACAAGGCTATGGCCGTGGGTAACTTCTTGAATGCCCAAAAAAGCTGTTCGCTCTGTTGTGAGAAGCATACCTATGGGAGAACAGAGCTGAGATGTTAGATACGCACTATCTAAAAGAGCTTTGGCGCCTAAAATCTTTTGTAAAAAATAAACATCCGATGAGACAAGCATTCCTCCAGGAATTTTTGCATAGAACACCGATGTAAATCCAACCGGATCTGGAAAAATCAACATTTTTTTTTCTTGAACATCTTGCAAGAAAACAGTGTAATTTCCCCAATAATTTTCGCTCAAAAATCTGCCATTGGAACTAATCACCCCTTGAACAAAGTGCTCATCTAGCCTTTTGACGCGTTTGGACGGGGAATGGAGCGAGGGTTTTTCAAATAAACGTCCCGTCACAAAGCCTTTGAGGCTAGAATTATCAAACCTTAAGAAAGACAGTTTGGGAGAAGCAGGTCCCCTAGGACCAACAATAGCTTTAGAAAAAGGGGTTTTTATGCAAGAGATCACTCCAGAAATATTGCGTTTCGTCAGCTCGATGAGATCTAAAACAGACTGCTTCCCCTGGGGATAATCCAAATTCCATATGCCGCTTGAGAAAATCATTCGCTCATACCGCGCCTAATTTCGGGGTAAATCTTAAAATAGGTGCTAATTGTCCTTTAAGATTTTGGATATCACGGACAACCTTTCCGTCCGCCTCAACCCAAGCGTGAGCGTAAAAAGGAAGGCTTTGAACGCCAATAACAAAATCACATGTGTAGTGCTGTTGATAATGCAAAGCTGCTAAAGTCAGCGCAAAGGGCAAGCATGTCGTTTTTCCAGGATATATTAAACAGGCTGCCTCTAGGGCTCTTGTTGCAACCTGTGAGTAATCTTTCGATGGTTCAAAAATGTTGCTTTTCAGGGACAAAGATTTTAAGAACGCTAAAGCACCTACCAACCGTTTTTTTCTCAATATTCTGTAGACCTTGTGCAACGTAAAGAGGGCTTTAAAGGCAAGCTTTTTATCTAAAGGGACATCCGAAGGTCCTTGGGCGCACCAATCCCGCGCTACTAATCCTGCTTCATCAAGGGGAGATGCAATGTGGTTTCTACGTTCTTTTCTTGCAGTCACCCGAATCAAACCATTTTCTAAAAAATAGGCAACAGATTGATTGATTTTTTTTATAAACGGCATAGAAACTTGGCTTTCAGTGCCATCAAGTACTGGCATAAACAAACCATTCTTTCTGAAAAAACGATGCTTCAAAGCGTAAGAGAGAGCCGAGCTAGCCTCAAGAGAGAGGCTAGCGTAAGCATCAAGACCCGCGCGCAAAAGAACAACAGAGCCCCTGCACCGGGCGGCGTAATGAAACGCCTCCAACTCAAAATGAAAAAAACTCATCGAGCGCATCACACAAACAAAAGCAGCGAATCAAAGACGCCTAGCAACCCCACGGGTACTGACGCGTCTCACTTCCACCTTTTCCAGGACCTTGCGTCAAAGAAATTACAGACCCGAGAGAGACAATTTGCCTATCTGACAAAATCTTCTCTTTATCCTTCACAGATATTTTTACTCTCTTCATGAGAATCCCCTTATTTTTAAACATACACACCATAAAAGAACACATTACCAAGCATTCTTATTCATAAATTTTAGATCTCTTTTTTAAGAAAATCAATTAAATTTTTATTAGACTTCTTCGGAAACTATCATTTTGCTAACTCCAGATTATAAATTCCTGAGATTAGATTGAACCTGAGAGCAAACCTTTTGCGTCTGTTTCTATATTTGTCGGAGATAATCTTGAATCTTTTGAGCATTCCCATAACA
>JBOFKI010000041.1:0-1665 GCA_051657245.1 Alphaproteobacteria bacterium
CCTGACCAGCTTTGATGACATCTCCTTCTTGTTTGTGCCATTTCACCAAATTTCCTGTGGTCATGGTGGGGGAGAGGGCTGGCATCAGGATAGAAATAGGCATGGGGCTTCCTAGGTTATAAACGTACTACTGTCGATAGCACACCTTGCGGACTGCCTCAAGAATATTTTCCAGTTGGGGCAGAGCAAGACGTTCCAGGTTGGCGGCATAGGGCATCGGCACATCCTCCCCCGTTACACGTAGAGGGGGCGCATCTAAGTCATCAAAGGCTTGTTCCATAACCACAGCTGCAAGTTCTGCCCCAATTCCGGCAAAGGGCCAACCTTCCTCCAGGGTGACGATGCGATTCGTCTTTCGAACGGAGTCAACCACTGTTTGGGTATCCAGAGGGCGAAGGGTACGCAGGTCGATCACCTCTAGCTCGATGCCCTCCTGGGCTAAAATTTCTGCAGCTTCCAAAGCTTTCCCCACCATCAGAGAAAAAGCAACAACGGTTGCATCTTGTCCCGTTCGAACCACCGCTGCTTTCCCAAGGGGCAGCGCAAATTCAGGATCTGAAGAAACCGCCTCAAAGCCAACCCCATAGAGCAGCTCATGTTCCAAGAAAATCACTGGATTTGGGTCGCGGATGGCTGATTTAAGCAAAGCTTTCGCGCTAGCTGCGTCATAGGGTGCCACCACTTTTAAGCCAGGGCAATGGGCAAACCAGCTTGCATAACATTGGGAGTGTTGGGCTCCCACCCGAGCGGCAGGGCCGTTGGGGCCTCGAAATACGATGGGGCATCCCATCTGTCCACCCGACATATAGAGGGTTTTGGCCGCGGAGTTGATGATCTGATCCATGGCCTGCATGGAGAAATTAAACGTCATAAATTCTACAATGGGTCTCAGGCCCAAAAACGCCATGCCCACCCCAAGCCCTGCAAAACCGTGTTCGGTGATGGGGGTGTCAATCACGCGCCCCTCTCCAAACTCTTCTAAAAGCCCTTGGCTTACTTTATAAGCCCCTTGGTAAGCCGCCACTTCCTCCCCCAGCAAAAGCACGTTGCTATCCCGACGCATCTCCTCTGCCATAGCATCTCGGAGCGCTTCACGAACCGTCAGGCGCGGGGATAGGGTGGCTGTCATAGGTTTTTCTCCTCTAAATCTCTCACATTTTCAAATGGCTGGTTCAAGCAGGATATCGGTATAAAGCTCTGCTTCCTCGGGCTCTGGAGATTCGAGGGCAAAGGTCGCAGCCTCTGCCACAATGGCTTTAATCTCTTGCTCCACAGTTTTCAGACTGGCTTCCGACACCCCATAGGTTTCAAGAAGGGCCTTCCGGCAGGTTTCGATGGGATCATGTTTCTCACGCATACCCTCCACCTCTTCCTTGGTGCGATATTTCGCGGGGTCTGACATGGAATGCCCCCGATAGCGATAGGTCATCATCTCCAGCAAAACAGGTTTACCAGATCGGGCTTGATCTAAAGCCCAGGTCATGGCTTCCCACACGGCAAAAAGATCCATACCATCCACCCGGCGCCCTTCAATGCCATAGGGCTCACCCCTGTGCTGAAATCCGTCTCCAGCAGAAGACCTGGCAACAGAAGTTCCCATGCCATAGAGGTTGTTTTCAATTACATACACCACGGGAAGGTTCCACAACGCAGCCATGTTAAAGG
>JBOFKI010000042.1:0-12385 GCA_051657245.1 Alphaproteobacteria bacterium
CAGCTGATTGCACAAAAGCTGGAGCGCTTATGGAAGGCATAAATGCCCAGCACCTTTTGGCTGACAAAGGCTATGACTCAGATGCTATCCTAGAAATGGCTGAAAAGCAAGACATTCAGGCGGTTATTCCTCCAAAAAAGGCCGACACTTGGTCGAAAATGCCTTCTTGCATCTTAAACGATGGAGAGGCATAGCCACGCGGGTACGCTAAAAATACTTCCTCCTTCCTTGCGGCAACCCACATTCGTTGCCTTGCGCTTTGGCTTAATATCTCTTGACGACACTATCTAAATGCTGATGGTTAAAAAGTCGCGCTAGCGTGTCTCGCGCACAGTTTTGTTTTTGGTCTGTAATCATCAGAATTTTAAAAGGATCTTTTTCATTTTCTTTATAAAGCGTTAGCCTGTGATTAATCTGTTCTCCTAGCTTTTTTCTAGTTTTAGCTTTTTCACCGGTGTTGAGAGTTGTCTGTTTATTGCCATTGGACAGTTCCTCAAGGACAACCCGATAGCCTGAAAGGTTGAGGTAAGTGCCGTACATTTCTGCTGCAGCACCAGAAACTAAACTCAAGAAAAAGATTAAAGAAGCATGAATTTTTAAAATAGGCAGCATCGTTTTGAAAACCTTTTAATACATTGTTTTTATAGATTTATTTGCTACCAAGATCGTAAAAAAAGGCTTAAAAATAATGAGTTAACGTTTATTGATGTAAGAATTTCTCAGCATCCAGGGCGGCCATACAGCCTTGACCTGCAGCAGTCACCGCTTGGCGATAAACTTTATCTTGCACATCCCCCGCCGCAAAAACCCCAGGAACAGTGGTGTGGGTTCCTGGCCCCTTGGGGAGGATGTACCCAGTTTCATCCAGGGGAAGCCACGCTTTAAAAAGAGAGGTGTTTGGCGCATGACCAATGGCAATAAAAATACCCTCTGCTGAAAGCTCTTTTAACTCACCTGTTTGGGCGTGACGCAGACGAATTCCTTCCACAGAGCGAAAAGGCTGTTCGGCCCCAAAAATTTTTTCAACAACATGATCCCAGATGACGTTGATTTTGGGGTTTTTGAAAAGGCGTTCTTGCAAAACTTTCTCAGCCCGAAGGCTATCACGCCGGTGAACCAGCGTTACATGAGAGGCATGGTGGGTTAAAAACAAGGCCTCTTCCACAGCGGTATTGCCACCCCCAATCACAACCACTGGCTTGTTTTTAAAGAAAAATCCATCACATGTGGCGCAAGCAGAAACCCCATAACCGCGAAAATGGGTTTCGCTTTCAAGATTCAACCATTTGGCCTGGGCCCCTGTGGCAATGATCAACGCTTCTGCTTGATAGGTCGCTTTTTCACCGCTACACACAAAAGGACGTTTGTCCAGCTGCACCTGGGTGATGAGATCTGTGTGAAGCACAGTTCCCACGGCGATTGCCTGGTTCCGCATTTCTTCCATCAACCACGGGCCTTGAATAGGGTCTCGAAAACCCGGATAATTTTCCACATCTGTCGTGGTCATCAGCTGCCCACCCGGTTGGGGACCTGTCACCAAATGGGGCTCTAGGCCAGCCCTGGCTGCATAAATAGCCGCCGTGTAGCCTGCGGGCCCTGCACCGATAATCAAAAGCTTGGTGTGATGGGACTGTGGCTGAGACATGGGGATTCCCCTCCTTTAACAAATCTGTTGCAGTGAGGAAGGTGGATTTTCGCAAGCCTGATCTCCTCGCTTCCCAAGGGCAAAAAAAATTTCCTGAAGAAGCTGTTGAATAATCTGAGCAGCCGGCTCTATTTGGGTAACCATGCCAACACTTTGGCCTGCCATGACAGACCCATGTTCAACATCCCCATCCATAACAGCACGTCGCAACGCACCTGCCCAAAAATGTTCGATTTCAAGCTGCGCTTCTTTTTGCGTGAGCTCTCCTCGGTTAAAACGATCAATAACCTGTTGTTGAATTTCCATAAAACGACGCGTTCCTTGATTAGCTAAGGCTCGAACAGGAATCACCGGAAACCTGGGATCCAACTGCTGGGATAGGATCGCGTCCCTAGATTGAGCGCGGATAAAAGCTTGCTTGAATTGATCATGGGCAATCGACTCCGTGGCACATACAAACCGTGTCCCAAGCTGACACCCTGCAGCTCCCATTTCAAGATAGCCGAGCACTGTGTCACCGCGCCCGATACCACCTGCTACAAAGATAGGTACATCTTGGATATGGGGCAAAATTTCTTGGGCTAAAACGCTGGTAGAAATGGGGCCAATGTGCCCGCCTGCCTCGGTTCCTTCGATAATGAAGGCGTCCACACCAAGCCGGACAACCTTCCTTGCCAAAATCAACGAGGGTGCAAACCCGATGATTTTACAACCGCCTTGGTGCAGCTGCTCAATGATCTTCTTAGGCGGCAGCCCCCCTGCTAGCACAACATGGGAAACACCCTCTTCCACACACACGGCCGCTAAACCCTCAAGCTGGGGATGCAGCACAATCAAATTCACCCCAAAAGGCTTTTGGGTGACAGCTTGGGTTTTGCGAATCTCTTCCCGCAGCAATTCTGGTGGCATAGAGCCAGAAGCAAGAACACCAAAGCCTCCCGCGTTTGAGATGCTAGAAACCAAACGATGTTCAGACACCCAGGTCATGGCACCGCCTAAAATGGCATAGGGAACCCCCAAAAAATCGGTTCCTCTTTTCCATAAGCGGTTCAGATAAAAAGACGTAGACAAAGACGGAATTCTCACACGCTGTGTAACTCATAAACTTGATGCAGGAGATACGTTAATGGATGAACGTGGACCTGGTCAACCAAAAATGAGATTTTTTGCGCATAGGTCGAGATAGCGTAAAAGGGAATTTGAGCCTTCTCAAATGCTTTAATCATTTTAAAGCGGGATGGCTCTCTGTCTTGCCATCCGCTTCCCTTCACCAAAGATAACTGAGCCAACTCTGCTTTAAGGGAGATAGAAGAAACCCCCAACGAAGCTTTGTTTTTTTCCATGCTATCAATAAGGGAGCTGAGCCTTCGGTCTTGTAGGGCAAATGACGCAAGCTGAGGATTTCCAGCATTATCCCATGCAACAGAAAGCATTTCTGGCAAACAACCATGGGTGGAGAACATCTCCTCTAGCAAACCAAAATGCCAATCCGGTGAGAGCCCTTGGAGACAAATTTGTGCATAATCTGATGCATGGGTGATGCCGCTGATAAACCTGGTGGCGGACGTTGCAGATGAAATAGACGTGCCCGGTGCCGTGTGGAGGCTAGATAACACCCGCAACTTTACGCCATAGTCTTTTGCAAATTTAACGGCACGGGGGTGAAGCACTTTAGCGCCAGAAGCCGCAAGGCTGAGCATCTCATCATAGGTGAGGTTCTCAAGCTTTTTTGCATCTTGAACATGGCGGGGATCTGCCGTGTAGACGCCCTCCACATCTGTATAAATATCACAACGCTCTGCTTGCAGGTAGGCCGCCAGAGCCACAGCTGTTGTGTCAGATCCACCTCTGCCAAGGGTTGTAATCTGACCATCTGAAGTAACTCCTTGAAAGCCTGCCACCACAGCAATGTTACCTGCAGCCAAACAAGCTTTGAGTTGTGAAGCAGGAATATCCACAATATCTGCATCACCATGGGTTTTTTCCGTTAGGATAGGAATCTGCCATCCCAGCCAAGTCTTTGCGGGCAATCCTAAACACTGCAAAGCCAAAGCCAACAACCCACAAGTTATTTGCTCTCCAGATGACAAAACCACATCCGAAGCGGCTTGGGTTGTGAAATTTCCAGGAAACGCCTCCCCTAACCATCCCACCATCTGATTGGTGACCCCCGCCATAGCAGACACTACCACCACAAGCTGGTACCCTTGATGGTAAGCTTGGGCGACACGCTGCGCCACATGGTGAATGCGCTCTAAATCTGCAAGGGATGTGCCTCCAAATTTCTGGACCAATAACGCCATTGTGCGCGAACCAGTTGATTATCTCAAAATTCCAATACCATACAAGCCATTCTTAAAGCCATACGTCAAGCTGTATTTGTCTTGAGCCTCACCCACCCAACGGAATTTTTGTAAACTGTTTAACTCCAAAGTGTGATGGCATGGACGAATGTTAAAAAGATTTAGCCCCAGACTGTGATGGTATACTCAACCGCTTATAAATAAGTTATATTCTTAAAAGAATGAAAGGGTTTATCTGGCGTATTCGTTGGATTTTTGTCAAAGCGTTTTTGCCTTAAAAAATTTGGAGTCGTTAACATTTTCTCAAACAGCTGAACGCTTTAAGCTTGGATTTCAACGCTGGTGCGCCTGGCGGATATTGCCCACGGACTTCCCAAACTGGAAAACCGTTTATCCCCCTTTCAGGCGGATCAAGCAGATGGGACTTTTAGACTCACCAAAAGGTTATATCCGGTTCTCAGATCCTTCATGTACCCTATGTAACATTCGGTCTTCCGCGTCCTGAAGTTCCTGCCCCTCAGTCCCCTAAAAGTGGTTTCGAAAGAGGTCTATTTTTGGGTGTCGGCCTCCTATTTTTTAAAAAGATTAAAAGCCCGGTGCCAAATATTGCTGACAATAACGAACCTACAATAACACTGATGCGCATAATATAGTTTAGATCGACAGCTTCAAAAGCTAGATTTCCTTCAAAGGCCAGGTCTCCAATAAAAAGACTTAGGGTAAAGCCAATTCCACCAAGAATACTGATGGCATAGAGTATCGGCCAACAGACATTGTGGGGCAATGAGCAGAAGCCAAATTTGACAGCGGCATAAGCAAACGAAAAGATTCCAAGTTGTTTCCCAAGAAATAATCCTAAAATAATACCCAGAGCAAGTGGGGTGGTTAAGATGTCTAAAGAAAATGATGTGAGCGATACGCCAGAATTGATAAATGCAAACAACGGTAATATCAAAAAATAAACAATAGGTCTTAAAACAGTTTCTAAGCTATGAAAAGAGGGATTAAGGTGATCTCCCTGTCCAACTGGAATTGCGAGCGCCAAAACAACACCACATAAAGTACCATGGATACCAGATTTTACCATGGCCACCCAAAGAAATATTCCTACAAATAAATAATAAAAACTGCGAGTTACTTGCAAACGATTGAGGGCAAATAACAAGCCTGTCAAAAGCACAGATGCTAGGATGGCGGTCCCGTTTGCTGATTTACTGTAAAAAATCGCAAGAATAAGGAGGGCAACGGCGTCATCTATCAATGAAAATCCTATGATAAATGCACGCAATTTTGTTGATATAAAATTGCCAAAGAATGATAATATTCCGAGCATAAAAGCCGTATCTGTAGCAATAGCGATGGCCCAACCTTTGAGACTGTCCGGAGAATTCATATTGAATAAAAGGTAAGTCAGAGCAGGAATAACGATTCCGCCTATGGCTGCCGCCCCGGATAAAACAAGCGTTTGCCTATCTCGAAATTCCCCTCGCACTAGATGAAACTTCAGTTCAAGGCCAATGAGCAAAAAAAATAAGGTCATCAAGCCATCATTAACGGTTTGAATAAGCGGCCCTTTGTATGTAAATTCTCCATATCCCAATGAAATGGGATAAAAAACAAAATTTTTATACATTTGTTGCCAAGGCTCAATATTAGCAACCAGGATTGCAGCTGCGAAACTAATCATAAGCAATATCCCCGATATTAGTTCCGAATGATAGAAGTTAGCTAATTTAGCTAATTTTATTTTTGCCATAGAAACAATTCCTTTTTTGCATTTTTCAAATTTTGATTGCTTGGAAAAATAGACTTGTACAGGTTTTTCAATTTTTCAAAAAATAGATCATCCCAAAAATAGTGCTACAATTTTTCTGAATTTAAGATTAACGTAGGATTTTTTATGTATAGCCTTTTTTGAAAATAGATGCTGAAGCTCAATAATGTCGTCAAAAGATTATTCATGTAAGGCATAAGCTCGAATTTTTTGAGGTGTTTTCCGAATGAATCTCAGCTCAGGAAGCAAAGCCGACTTGAGGTGTTGGGGGTATTTCGGATCAACCTGTTATGGCGGAGATAATAACCCCTTGTCTGGGAACAGGCCGAAACGCTCTCAAAAGGAGGGAAAAGCCATAGGGCTTTTCCCTTTTTTTCTGCTTAACAGCTCAATGCACTTAAATTTTTGAAAAATTCTAAGCATTCTGGGTTTTCAAGGGATTCCCTATTCTTGACCGGCATATGATGAATGGTTTGGAAAACCGCAAGCTCCACAATTTTCCCATTTCGTGTTTTGGGGATATCAGGAACGGCGATTACTTTCGTAGGCACGTGGCGCGGCGTTGTTTCTTGGCGAATTTTTTCTTTGATTTTCTTCTCCAGGTCTTGGGTGAAGGTTACGCCTTTTTTGAGCTTTATAAACAGGATCACCCTCACATCCCCTTCCCAATTCTGGCCGATGGCGACGCTTTCTAAGACTTCTGAGACTTTTTCAACTTGCCGGTAGATCTCTGCAGTGCCAATGCGCACCCCCCCTGGGTTAAGGGTAGCATCTGAACGGCCATGGATCAGCATGCCACCATGGGGTGTTCTGGAGACAAAATCACCGTGGCACCAAATGTTGTCATAGGTTGAGAAATAGGCATCTTGAAATTTTTTCCCCTCTGGGTCATTCCAAAATCCAAGGGGCATGGACGGAAAAGGCGCCTTACAGACCAGCTCGCCTTTATCTTCTTCCAAAGATTTTCCCTTGTCATCAAACACATCTAAATCATACCCAAGGCTGGGGCCTTGAAGCTCGCCACTCCAAACGGGGCCAATGGGATTTCCTACCAAAAAACAGCCCACAATATCCGTCCCCCCTGATATGGAAGAAAGCAACACATCAGGGGATATTGCCTCATACACATAAGAAAAACGCTCTGGAGCCAGGGGAGAACCCGTAGACAAGATGGTGCGCAAGGAGGAGAGATTGTGTTCTTTCCCTGGTTTTTTTTCAACCTTTTCGCAAGCGTCCAAAAATTTGGCAGAAGTCCCAAATAACGTCATGCCTGTAGCTTCAGCAAATTCATATAAAATTTTTCCATTTCGATAGAAAGGAGAGCCGTCATAAAGCAGCAAGGTTGCCTCAGACGCCAGCGCCGTCACCAACCAATTCCACATCATCCAGCTGCATGTTGTGAAATAAAACACTTTATCACCGGGTTTGATGTCACAGTGCAACTGATGCTCTTTTAAATGTTCGAGGAGGGTTCCTCCCGTGCCGTGGACAATACATTTAGGAATACCGGTCGTCCCAGATGAGAACAAAATATAAAGCGGATGATTAAAGGGAACTTGCGTAAAAGCAGGGGTGGGCAAGTGTTTTCCTTTCTCGAGAGCCCCATGCCAAAACACGCTTTTTTTGCCCGCAACGGGGACAGCCGACGCATTGGCTTGTGGAGCTAAATGGGAAAGATACGGCACAATAATCACGTGTTCAACGGATGGTAAGCCTGCCAAGAGTTCAGGCAGCTTTTCTAAACAATCAAAAAACTTACCATTGTAAAAATAGCCATCTGTGAAGAACAACACTTTAGGCTGAACCTGCCCTAGGCGATCGAGAAGGCTGCTGGCTCCAAAATCAGGGGAACATGAGCTCCACACAGCACCTAACCGCGTGGCGGCCAGCAACGCAACCACGGTTTCAGATTTATTTGGAAGCACTGCTGCCACGTGGTCCCCAAGTTTTAGGCCTGCCTCAGCCAAAAAAGCGCTGAGGGCGTCGACCGAGCTGTGAAGCTGTTTGAACGTTACGGTTTCCCGAACCCGGTCCTCCCCCCAAAAAATGAGAGCAGGCGTGTCATCTTTACGGCGCAGCAAATTTTCAGCAAAATTGAGCTTTGCGTCGGGGAAAAAACGCCCTTCCCAGAAGCGCTTTCCTTTTTGAAGGACTGTCTGGCTTTGAACAGAAGCTTTTACACCAGAAAAATCCCAAAAAGCTTTCCAAAAAGCCTCTGGCTTTTGAATGGACCATGCATAGACGCTTTGAAAATCTTTAAAAACGCCGTGAGTAGCTTTTATGTGTTCCATAAACTGAAACAACTGACTGGATTGGACGCGTTGTGGTGAAGGTTTCCATAAGGGTGAATCCATCCTCGAATCTCCTGTTTCGTCCCGTTGCAAAAAAAAATTATAAAAATAAATTTACAAAACATACTCTAGTATACGCCATGCAAATTTTAAGCAAACCAAGAATAAAGACGCTTAAATACTTTTAATGTCAGCTTTTTTTAATTTTTGGGTATTAAGCTCTGGGAGCAGCTGCCCGACGCAGGCGGTCGTTGATAGCCCGTCCAAGCCCTTCCTCAGGAACAGACATCGCTGCAATCTGCCGGCAGGGTGTTTGTTCAAGCCGGTGCAGGCATGCAAACAAGCGCGCAGCTGCTTCTTGTAAGTTTCCTCTTTCGCTCAAATTTTCGACTATCATGGGGGTGCCCGGGCAAAGCGTTGCACCAAAAACCAAAAGACCTTCGTCTGCATGGACTGTCTTAGCGTCCATGCGAAGGGGCTGGCGAGGCGCATAATGGCTTTCTAACAAACCAGGAGAAGGGGCTGTCCCTTTTTTGAAAGCCGTTGTTGTTGAAATGTTGTTTCCCCATATCGACTCTAATTGTTCTTGGGTGATGCCTCCCTCCCGCAATAACCGAGGCGTTTCTCCAGACAGGTCAAGAACCGTTGATTCAATCCCTAAAACTGAGGCGCCTCCATCAACTAAAAAAGAAAGGCTGTCTCCCAAATCACCCAAAACATGCTCAGCTGTTGTCGGGCTTAAATGACCTGAGCGGTTAGCGCTGGGGGCAGCAAGGGGAAAGGGTAGGTCTTTAAGCAAAGCCTGCATCCACGGATGAGATGGCACCCGCACGGCTACCGTTAAAAGCCCGGCGCTTACCAAATCTGATAAACGGGAAGGAAATTTTCGTGGAAGGATGAGGGTTAAAGGCCCTGGCCAAAAAGCCTTTGCAAACACATTTGCGGCTTGGTTCCATTCAACGTCTTCTGCAGCTGTTTCTACGGATGGATAATGAAGGATCAGGGGGTTAAAGGAAGGGCGTTGTTTGAGCTCAAAAATATGGGCGACAGCATGGCTATCGTCTCCCCGGGCAGCAAGCCCGTAAACCGTCTCCGTGGGAACCCCTATCACTTCGCCTCGTAAAAACGCTTCTTTAGCTTGTTTGAGCGTTGAGGGTGTTGCAGGCCAAACGCTGCACGTCCTGCGTTCCATAAAGAACCAAACCTTTTGTGTAATAATAATCTGGGCGTGATCCATAAAGGATCTTTTCGCCTTGGTAGGTTAATACAGTTCCCCCAACGGCTTCCAGTAACGCTTGCCCCGCCGCAACATCCCATTCATAGCACGGCGCAAAGCGCCAAGAAACTTGAGCTTTCCCTGCGGCAAGCCAACAAAATTTGAGGGCACTTTGCACCTGCTGAACCTGTTGAATAGGAAAGTGACGAAAGGGTTCAGGCACGGTCGTTGAGGTTGAGCCAACCAGTGCTGTCCACTGAAGAGGAGCCGGAGGAGACGCCAACGGTTCCATATGGTTTTTTTTTGCGTAAAAGGCTTCTCCTTGAAAAGCCAAATAAGTCTCTTGGGTTAGGGGAATATGGATGATCCCGCAGACGGGTTTTTCTTCCTGAATTAGCGCTAAATTAATGACAAATTCGCCTGATTTTCCAAGGAAGGCTCGGGTTCCATCTAATGGATCTAGAAGCCAAAAAGGAGCTTGGGGGTCAAGACGTTCTGGATAAAAAGCGCTTTCTTCAGATATCACAGGAATCTCTGGCGTAAGCTTAGCAAGTTCGCGCTGCACCAAGACATCAATTTCTTGGTCTGCCTGGGTGACAGGAGACCCATCTGCTTTGGTGATGGGTTGCAAATTTTGACGATAGAGCTCGCACAAACGATCGCCCGCTTCACACATCAGACCCAGAAGGGATGCTCGTAAGCTGTTTTCTAACATGGAAAAAGACTTATTTTCACCCGGATTGCGCCTTTCCCAAAAGAAGACAAGACAAGCTAGCTAAGACGTTCATTTCACCCCCAAAAGTTCATACCGATCTAGGGTAGCTTTAATTCTGAAGTCCCCGTAATCGATAATATATTCTAAAGGAAGACCATTAGGAAGCATCTGCTGTGCGCTTTCAAGATCTGGGGTTTCACCTTTACTTTGGGCTCCATAGACCGCAAATCGGATGGGCCAAAATTTTTGATCGCCAAAATGCTCCTTAAAATGGTTTAAATTTGAAAATCCGATGGGTTCATGAGGTTTTCCGATAAAAGCGCTAATTTCCACGGGCCCTTCCAAAGAGCTACCGTCAAACACCGTATTTGAAGTAAATTTTTCTCCCTTTTTGGCGAGGTTAAGCAGGTGAAGGACGTGAGCGGTTGGTAGCAACGTCCGCTTCTTTAATTTGAGCGTTTTGTAGTAAGGCTTTTTAAAAATCACCTCTCCAACTTGGTTCGCATCCAAACGAACAACGCCTCTCAGATCATCTTCTATAACCCCATCTACTTCTCGGCGCATGTTAAAGCGAAAATCGCGACCATTTTTGGATTCCCAGGTTACATAGTTCCAACGAATTTCTTGGTTCTCTTCCTCAGGGGTTGAAATCCACAGCTCAGAATTTTGCTGAAGGGTCCATCCAGAACCTGCATCTTGAAATTCTACAATCATCTGCCCCTCAACATCTGTCATATTGCTTGTTGAAGCCACGGGAGCAAGAGAAAGCGTATAATAAGCTTTATAAGACGCAAGAGGGACTGAGGAAAAGCCGATCAACTTCTCGGCAATTCCCGGAAAGGAAGCAAGAAAAACGACAGGCAAAATTAAATACCGCAACATCAGGAATAGACGCAACAAAAACTTTCTCCAAAAGGAAACTTCCTCCTTTCATGTACCGCATTTATTGACGAAGAATCAAGTAAAAAGAAAGACTAAAGCAAACTTTTGACTGTTCCCACACAAGTCTCATCCAAGAGAGAGATTCCCCGTTCTGCCGGGAAAAATCTCCCGTAATCAAGCCAACCCTCTACTTTCTCTCGCCGAATAAGTGCAGCAATGAGATAAAAATATTGATAAAATCCAGATATAAACGCAAGGCCCCCAGGATAGCCATTTTACTTTGGGACTCTGAATCTGCTCGCTCTGCGTACATGTTTCGGATGGTTTGGGTATCATAGGCAGTCAGGCCAGTGAAAACCAGGACGGTTGCAATAGATAAGATGAAATGCAACCCGGTGCTCTTGAAAAAGAGGTTTACCAAAGATGCGATCACAATACCGATGAGGCCCATGAATAAAAAAGCCCCCATCTGGGACAGGTCACGCTTCGTCGTATACCCATAAAGGCTCATGGCTGCAAAGGTGGAAGCCGTGATGAAAAAGACCCGAGCCAAGCTTTCTAAAGTAAACATGGCTGCAATAGAGGCGATAGAAACACCCATACAGCCCGAATAAACCCAAAACAGGATCTGGGCAGTGGAAAAACTGATCCGGTTAATGGAAATCCCCAAGGCCATCGCAATCCCCAAAGGAGCCAAAAGAAAAACCCAAAAAAGCGGCGTCCCTACCACAGTTGCAAAAATAGACGGATTTGAAATAACAAAAAATGCCACGGCACCGGTCAAACCAAGCCCCAAGGCCATGTAGTTGTATACCTTCAGCATATAAGAGCGCAAGCCCTCGTTCAAAACCGTATCTTCTTCAAATCGCTGCACAATATTCTGATTTACGCGACGTACCATGTTTGATTTCCTTTATTATAAACGATGAGGCGCCCCCACTACATCACCCATTGTAATGAAAAAATCCCTCTTTTGCAAGAAAACAAGGTGAGGATTCCAAGCCCTCCCTCATGAAAATTTTTGAGAAGGGATAGCTGGAAGGTAAAGCATGAGCGCGCCTCCCGCTTCAACGTTAGCCCCCGTTGCATCGGCTAGGGTCTCAAGCGTTTGGGGATAAAAAAAGCTTCAAGCACCCCAAAGCGGATTTCGTCAAACGGTCTATATTTTGCCAAAAACTTGAGCAAAAAATTGCATCTCCAGAACGTGCCTTGGAAAAAGCTATCCCCCCTTTTCCTGCCCTTCCCCTGCCTTTTCTTTTGCATCTCCGTGCCTTTTCTTTTGTCATTCCCGCGCAGGCGGGGATCTAGGAAAACCCCATAAAGATGACGCTTCAGTAGAAGTTCCAGGTGATAGGATTGTCTGGATTCCCGCTTCCGCGGGGATGGCAACCCTATGAAAATATATTTTGTCAGACACACTCTATAGCTAAAGCCTTATAATTTTGCTATATTTTAAAGATTAGTAGGATTAATTTTCTATTTTTTGTAGTCTTCTTCAAGAGCAGGTAGAGATAGACTCATGAAATGGGGGTGCGTTGTATAGTCTTGATTTTCGCAAA
>JBOFKI010000043.1:0-3003 GCA_051657245.1 Alphaproteobacteria bacterium
TATATCGCTTTGCGTCAGACCCAAGGAACAATCCGAACTGAAACACCCGACTGGCAGCCTTGGGTGATGTTTTTCTTAAAAGCACTGCTGGAGCAGGTTCGGCTTTTGGCCAAGAAAGTTGAGCGAGAGAAAATCGTCCTTTCCGCACTGCCGGAATTATCCATTCAGATTCTTGATTTCACAAGAAATCACGGCCGTGTCACCATGGGCGATATACTGAAGCTGACAGGGATAAGTCGCAATACCCTCAAAGAACATTTCAGATCTTTAACCGAAAAAGGTCACCTTAAGGTGCAGGGTAGCGGTCGTGGTAGCTGGTATACCTTGCCATGATCTTTCAAGTGTCAGATCTAAATCTTACGGCACCCATGCTATCCGAGATGGTATCTCTTTAAGTCAGATGCAGCTTCGGCGCTGGTCTGAGTCATCACCGTGAGTGATCGATATGATTAGAAACAGACTGGATCAGGTTGCTTTTTTGTGCGATCTTTTGAGTTAAAATTTTTGATCCAAGGACATGGAACAGACAAGATGCGCGATACCCCTCTCATCGGCGAGTCCTACACCCAGCTGCTGGCTGATCTTAAACAACGCGTGGCAGCCTCAAGATATAAGGCAGCTCTCAGCGTCAACAAAGAGCTTATCTTGCTGTATCACCATGTTGGCATGCAAATCCTTGAGGCTCAGGAAAGCCAAGGGTGGGGAGCCAAGGTAATCGGCCAACTTTCCAAGGATCTGAAATCAGAATTCCCAGAAATGAAGGGGTTTAGCTCATAAAATCTCAAATATATGCGGAAATTTGCTGAAGAATACACCGCAGACGAAATTGGTCAACAGGCTGTTGACCAAATACCCTGGGGACATATTGTGACGTTAATCTACGCGATCTCAAGCAAACTCGAACGACATTTTTATATCCAAGGAACCTTGCAAAATGGCTGGTCACGAAATATTTTATCCATGCAAATTGAAACAGCACTGCACAAGCGCCAAGGGAACGCAGTTACAAATTTCAAAGAAAATCTTCCGATATCTCAATCTGATCTTGCTTTGAACACGTTAAAAAATCCATATCTATTTGATTTTCTCGGTCTTGGAAAAAACGCTCATGAACGTGAGGTAGAGAAAGGACTCGTAGCCCACATTGAAAAATTTCTGCTTGAGCTTGGGGAAGGTTTTGCTTTTCTAGGACGCCAATACCACTTACGCATAGAAGACCAGGATTTTTACATTGATCTCTTATTTTATCATATTAAACTTCGTTCCTTCATTGTGATTGAGCTCAAATCTGGAAAATTCAAACCTGAATATGCAGGAAAAATGAATTTCTATCTTTCTGCTGCTGATGATCTATTGCGTCAACCGGGTGATAATCCATCGATCGGCCTCATTTTATGTCGTTCTAAGGTGGGAGTTGTAGCAGAATATGCCCTACGCGATATGACGAAACCTATTGGTTTGGCAGAGTATAGATTACAAGATGCGCTTCCAGACAACCTTAAAACAGAATTACCCACCATCGAAGAGCTTGAAGCAGAGCTTGCAAAAGATTTAAAAATTGAAGAAGCGTAATAGGTTGTGCGCGTGTAGAAGCAATTCTAAACAATTGCAGGAAGAGTTTAATGGATAAGGAACAATCTATACATCGCACTATACGTGGTCATTGGCGCATTGTATGGATGGAATTGTGGGATGATGCGTATATTAATTGCGTCGTACCTGGGTACATCCGCATTGATGCCAGCGGTTATGGCGAATTTCAATTTGGGGTTGTTGCGGGTTCCTTTCATTGTTCTTCCTCCCAATCATCCTTTGATAGCAAGTTGGTTTCGGGTTGAACTGACCTATACCAGTAACGCCATTGAAGGTAATACCTTAACGCGACAAGAAACGGCATTGGTGGTTGAAAAGGGATTAACCGTTGGGGGCAAGACTTTAACGGAGCATCTAGAAGCTACCAATCATGCCCATGCTTTGGATTGGGTTAGCGGCCAGGTCAAGCGTAGCCCCAGCCAACTCACCGAAAAAGACATCCTTCACCTACATAACATTGTTCTCAAAGGGATTGATTATGCCAATGCTGGCCATTACCGGGCTGTTTCGGTTAAGATTTCTGGCTCAACGGTTGTTTTGCCAAATCTCCGTAAGGTTCCAGAGCTTATGGCAACTTTTGAAACATGGCTTGCGCAATGTCAAGGATTGCATCCTGTTGAATTTGCAGTTGAGGCGCATTACAGGTTGGTGACCATCCATCCGTTTGTGAACGACAATGGTCGCTGTGCGCGTTTGCTGATGAATATGATGTTGCTGATGTGCGGATACCCTGCCGCGATTATTCGCAAGCGTGATCGCCTGGCTTATATCAATTCTCTAGAAAAGGCTCAATTGGGTGGCGCTAAAGATGATTATTTCAAACTTATGTTTAAAGGTGTGGATCGTTCGTTGGACATTTATTTAAAGGCTGCAGCTGGCCAAGATGTTGTACCACCCAAAAAGGAGCGTTTATTCAAAATTGGAGAGCTTGCCAAACACGTGGTGGAGCGCAACTCAACCTTGCGCCATTGGACGAAGCAAGGGCTTTTAAGGGTTGCGGAGGTTACTCCAACGGGTTATCAACTGTATGCGCCTGAAATGATAGAGCGGGTGAAAACCATCCAAGCGCTTAAAAAACAGAGATTTACCCTTCAAGAAATCAAGGAAAAACTGGATGAATGAAGGTTTCAATTTGAGTTCAAAACCATCCATTTAAGTGCGCATCGTCACCAACTTCAAGCATTTCTTGACTTTGCGATATGATGTTTTATTAACAGTGCTATATAATCCATAAATATTTCTAGATGTGGCCTGAATTCATCCTAAAAAATAAAACATTTGACGGGTGGAAAATAATTTACTAAAGATATTATGAAAAAATTGATTAAATACAAATGGATAATGATAGCGCGGCTGGTTTAAATGGAGCGCAAGGGTTAAGCAACACCTAACGATGTGATCAGATTTAAA
>JBOFKI010000044.1:0-8790 GCA_051657245.1 Alphaproteobacteria bacterium
AAATCATCGGAAATAGCTTGAAGCGCGTTTATCTGGGAAGCTGTGAGGGGATGTTTAAAGGCCTTCAACAGGTGGGCTTGAAGGGTTTGGGCGGACACGAATCCAACACTTTTTTGATCAACAGCAGCATTGCGTGCTAATAAAAGTGCCAGCTGTTCCGCCAAAAGCTCATCAAACGCGATACGTTGGCGTGGGGCTGTATGGGGGCTTAGGTCTCCTTCGCAGGTTATCTGATGAAGGGCCAGCACGGCCTCTTTCCAGCTGGGCCATTTCTTTGTTTGCAAAAAAGACTCAGGAAGCCATTCAGGAAAGCTTGGAACGCCTTTGAGAGCTTTTTGAATCAATCCAACCAAGGTGCGCCTTGAAAGGCCTGTTGTGAGGGGATAATTGACCTGATGCTCAGAAAAATAGCGTTGTTGAGCAAGGGCCTGCACGTGCTCAGGATGGGCCATTTGAAGGCGTCCTTGGAAGGCTTCTACCCTTCCACTGATCAACCAGCAGGAGTCAACAGGAAAGCGTTTGTGCAACCCATGGGATTTTTGGAAAAATACCAGATCAATGAGCCTCAAAGATCCTGAAAGGTTGCGTTGGTCTTCACACAAGATGCGGGCGGTTTTTTGCTCCCGAAACCCAGAACCTTGGTGCGATAAAACCTTCAACGCGAGGGTGACATCTCTTCCCACTGGCATCTCTTTTAAGGAGGCACGGGGATAATGTTTTAACCCATTGGGGAGGTGCCACAACAGGTCACACACGGTGTTAAGGTGGAGCTTACGCAAGAGCGCGAGCGTGTAACTGCTTACGCTTACAAGCGTTTCAACCTGCTGAAAAAGAAAGGTGTTCAAGGTCACATTAAACTTACTATTCCATTGCCAAAAAAGGTGCTACAAAGCCTGGGAGCCAAGCTTGCACATCGAGGGGAAGCCGATGGGCCAAGGTGTCCACGATGCGCTGGTGATAAGCCGCGAGCCAGCTTTGCTCTTCCTTGGTCAGCAGAGAAACCTCCACTAAATTTGGCTCAAAAGGCACCAGGGTGAGGGTTTTAAAGCATAACCTATTGGGGAGTGTGTGAAGCGCCACCTGCACCACGCTTTCTAAGCGAATACCGTAAGCCCCTTCCTCATAATAGCCAGGCTCATTGGAAATCAGCATCCCTGGCACAAAAGGTGTTGTGGCGCGCGAGGAAATCCCCTGGGGGCCCTCGTGAACCGAAAGAAAGCTTCCCACCCCGTGGCCTGTACCATGGTCATAGTCGCAACCTGCCTCCCATAAAGCACGCCGGGCAAACCCGTCAATCTGCGCTCCCGTGGTTTGGTGGGGAAACACAAGGCTGGCCAAAGAAATGTGCCCTTTTAAAACCTGCGTGTAGTGTTCTTTTTGAGCCAGGGTTGGGAGCCCCAAAGCCAGGGTGCGGGTGGTGTCTGTGGTGCCCCCATTGGTATACTGGCCGCCAGCATCCACCAAGAGCAAATGGTTTTGGGTTAAGGCCCGCGCTGTTTTTGGTATGGCGCGGTAGTGCACGATAGCACCATGGGGGCCGTGTCCCGCAATGGTCTCAAAGCTGGGGCCTTCATAATAGGGTTGCTGTTGACGGAATGTGTGGAGCTTCTCCGCCACACTCAGCTCTGTTTCCTGGGCAGTATCCGCAAGGGTTTCCAGCCAGTGTCGCCAACAGATCCAAGCCATCCCATCCCACTCATAGGCTTGGGCGATCTGTTTCAACTCCCCCTCGTTTTTGCAAGCCTTGGGAAGCAGGCAAGGGTCTGGCATGGCCCGAAGCTTGGGGGATGAGGAAAGCTTTTCACACAGGTCAACCCACCCAAAGGGGGTGTAAGCCGGGTCATACCCAACCACGCTTTGGGAGGTGAAAACTGCGGCAAGCTGCTCAGCCAAGGCCTCTAAGGGGTAGAGCCGGCAAGGTTGAAGCCTTTCCAGAAGCTCTGGTGAAACCTGGTCCTGGCTTGGGAGGAACAAGTCTACGGACGTGTCCTTGTAAAGAACGCCATAGCATCGATTCACTGGCGTGCAGGGTAAGTCTGCCCCCCGTACGTTAAGCAGCCACGCGATGCTTGCGTTGGAAGCGAGCAACCACGCATCCACCTGGGGGTTAGAATCTACGATTTCCTGGCGCTTTGCAGAGGACGTTTTTCCCGCAAACACCTCTGGGTGTATCCGAAATGCTTGTTGGGGTGGAGGTGGACGATCCTCCCACAGGGAATCAATGGGGTTTACGGCCGCTGCATCCCACACGATCCCTGTTGGTTCTAAAAGCTTCTGGTAACGGTCCATTCCTGCAAAGCTGTGACACCATGGATCAAACCCCATGACATCACCCTTCCCGTAGGTCGTTTGAACCCAGGTCAACAAAGCAGCATCCGTCCAGGGGAGTACCTCAAAGCATGGGAGGTCCACCTCTTGACGCGCTTGCAACGTATAGCGCCCATCCACAAACAAGGCGTGTTTCCCCTTGCTGTTAAGGAAGGCGAGCCCTGCAGAGCCTGTAAAACCACTCAGCCATGCCAGACGCTTGTCAGAATCTGGAATAAACTCATTCAAAAAGCGATCTGCATACGCAAGGCAGAAGCCATGCCATTCCTTCGAACGCAAGGCTTCTTCCAAGCACTGAAGACGTTTTGCATAAACAGATACCACGCGAACCTGAATCCTTTTGTTTTAAAAGATATTTTTTTTCAAACATCTCGTTGAGTGTAGCAATTTTTAGCTCAAAATGAAGTAAAAAAAATGTTAAAACATTTTTAAAAGTTGGAGATGCTCGCAAAATTTTGCCTCATAAAAATATTTTTTTTGAACAATAAATTGTTTTTAAATGTAAATTTCGTTTTTTACTTTTTATTTACAATAAAACAATTAAAGTTTAAAAAAATTAGAAAGGTATTTTATGAATTTAAAAAGATCCTTATTTGTGTTTTTTCTGGCGTTCTTTTTGGGAGGCTCCATAAAATATCCGCAAGATAGTAGACTTTACGCAAAGGTTGCATGCATCCTTCCCATAGATAGTATGGACACACAATCTTCTGGGGCTGCTGAAAAAAATTCTGAAAGTTTCATGAGAGGAAATGCCGCACCTCAAGCAGGTTCTAAACTGGAATCCTCGTTTTATGGCGCAAGAAGAGGTGATACAGACTCCGTGGCAAGCTCGCCGATTTTGGGTAGTGCCACTTCCCTGGGGCGTTTTGCTGATTTTGCTCCTCTCCTTTTAGCAGACACTTGGAAAGCTTCAGGCAAAAAAACGGTTTCAAATCTTATGCAAAATGAGAAGCTTAATCTTAAAAATTCATTTTCCTGGGTTGATTTGGGTCAGGGACCTAGACATTTTAATAATAAGCCCCATCATCAAAATTACAACGCTAAAAATACTGTCGAAGAAATTCTGGATATCTCACATTTGTCCACTCATGAGGCTGAACAAGACGCTTTAAGCGAAATCTTGAATCGGTCGCATCTTCAATTTGATTCCGCTAAGGGGGCTTTAGAGGAAAACACCTCTCTCCAGTCTTTCGCCAATGGAAGGAGCCGAAGCTCCAGTATCAGCAGCGTGTGCTCGGATGCTTCCCTTGACTGGGACGATTCTGAGCAAGAGCTCAGCTTTTTCAAGGGGGCATTTGAAGAAAACGATGAAGAAGAGCTTGACCTTGGCGCAGAGCCGCTTTTTAAAGATTCTGTTGCTCCAGCTGATTTAGAGCCTTTTGCAGATTTAGATTTCGTTGGTATAACTTCAACCAAAGGAGGGGCTTCAACCCACTACATGGATTGGGGCACGGGTGATTTATCAGACTCAGAAGATGAAAGTTGTCCGGTGATACGCAAAAGTTCTACAGTTGATCACGCCTTTGACTGGGATGATTCTGTTTTCAATGAGGTCTATGGAGAAAGCGACGAAGAAGAGCTTGACCTTGGCGCAGAGCCGCTTTTTAAAGATTCTGTTGCTCCAGCTGACTTAAAACCCTTAGAAAAGCTGAGCGCCGAAGAAAAAATTTCCTTCCAACGATTGAGATCAACCCAAGGCGCTGTTCCTGCTGGATATATGATTTTGTGTTACGTAGAGGAGAAAGATTTTTTGAAAACCAAACCCCGTAGACACAGCATTAGCAGCCCTCAATCAGATTTTCCCCCAAAGACCGTATCTCGTCACTTTAAAGAGCCAGATTTTTTGTAATAGGGATCTAAAAGACAAAACGCTTGGCCTTTTCATGGCTAAGCGTTTTGTCTGAATTTTAATCAAACATGCCGCAGGGTTTTGCCGGTATAAAGTTGACGGGGGCGTCCAATTTTTTGTTGAGAATCTACCATCATTTCACCCCACTGGGCGATCCACCCTGTGGTGCGAGCGATGGCGAAGAGAACCGTAAACATTTCTACAGGAATACCCATGGCCTCAAAGATGATGCCTGAATAAAAATCCACATTGGGATACAATTTTTTCTGAACAAAATAGTCATCTTCAAGGGCAATTTTTTCAAGCCCTTTAGCGAGCTCCAAAAGCGGATTATCTTTCTTCCCGAGGGCGGCAAAGACTTCTTGGCAGATTTTTTGGAGAACCTGAGCCCGTGGGTCATAATTTTTATAAACCCTGTGACCAAATCCCATTAACCTAAAAGAATCTTGCGGGTCTTTAGCACGCTTGATGAATTCACCAATTTTATCTGGATGGCCAATTTCTTTCAGCATCTTCAAAACGGCTTCATTAGCCCCGCCGTGGGCTGGCCCCCAGAGCGACGCAATGCCAGATGCGATGCAGGCAAAAGGGTTCGCACCACTCGATCCCGCAATGCGAACCGTAGATGTGGAAGCGTTTTGCTCATGATCTGCATGGAGCGTCAAGATAACGTCCAATGCTTTTGCAAAAACAGGATTCATTTCATAAGGCTCAGAAGGAACTGCAAACATCATGTGGAGAAAATTTTCCGCATATCCCAAATGATTTTTCGGATAATTGAAGGGAAGCCCCTGGGAATATTTGTAGGCCATGGCTGCAAGGGTAGGCATTTTCGCAATAAGTCTGATGGTGGCCAAATGGCGTTGTTCTGGGTCATTAATATCTAAACTGTCGTGATAAAAGGCGGAGAGTGCTCCTACCACGCCAACCATAATGGCCATGGGGTGAGCATCCCTTCGAAACCCTTTAAAAAATTGGATGAGTTGCTCATGCACCAAAGAATGTTGATTGATTTTACCTAAAAAGGCCGTATAGTCCTTTTTTTGGGGAAGTTCTCCATTTAAAAGCAAAAAAGCAACTTCTAAAAAAGAGCATTTCTCGCTTAATTCCTGGATGGGATAGCCACGGTAGAGCAAAATCCCTTCATCTCCATCAATAAACGTAATAGCGGAGGTGCAACTGGCAGTTGATGTAAACCCTGGATCATAGGTAAAACAACCAGATTCCGAATAAAGCTTGCGAATATCCAGAACGTTTGGGCCCACACTACCTTCCAGAATAGGAAGCTGAACATCTCGTTTTTCACCATTTTTAAGGAGAACGGAAAGGGTTGCATATCTGCTTGTTTGGGTCATTGAAATTCCTCCTGCATCGATTTTTTTTTCTATAATGCTTATTATAGCCGTTCCAAAAATAGACTGCACGTCTTTTTATTGAACAGATTGTAATAAAACCGAGCATATAAGAAGGCAAAATTTAATCTATTTTGAGATGAGTTACGACGACCACCGCAATATTTTTTTTGCTAATTCTATTCAAAGCGCTTAAAAATGACAGATGCGTTTGTACCACCAAAGCCAAAAGAATTCGAAAGAACACAATCAACCTTTTTTTCCTTGGCGCGGTAGGGTATCAAATCAAGATCTGTTTCTTCTGAACAATTATCCAGATTAAGGGTAGGAGGCAGGATATTATCTCGCATCGCAAGGATAGAAAAAATAGCCTCAATGCCACCCGCCGCACCTAACAAATGACCTATAGATGATTTTGTAGAGGACATACACAAGTGTTTTGTTGCCGCACCAAAAACACGATGAACCGCCTTCAGTTCAACGGCATCCCCAGGGGGGGTGGAAGTTCCGTGGGCATTCACATAGCCGACAGCTTCTGGTGCGACCCCCGCGTTCTTCAAAGCGTTACGCATGGCACGATAGGCTCCCATGCCATCTTGAGAAGGCGCTGTAATGTGATGAGCGTCCCCAGAAAGGCCATACCCAACAACCTCTGCATAAATGCGAGCGCCACGTTTTTTAGCGTGTTCTAACTCTTCCAATACCATCAACCCGGCTCCCTCACCGATGACAAAACCATCCCGGTCTTTGTCCCAGGGTCTTGAGGCTTTTTCAGGGGTATCGTTAAAGGAAGTTGAGAGAGCTTTGGCTGCGGCAAATCCCGCGACACCGATTCGACAAACAGAAGACTCCGTTCCACCTGCCAAAATGACATCCGCGTCCCCGAACATGATTAAACGCGACGCATCCCCAATGGCATGAGCCCCTGTGGAACACGCTGTCACAACTGCGTGGTTAGGCCCTGTAAAACCATAACGGATGGAAACATGTCCTGATGCCAAATTAATCAGGCAGGATGGGATAAAAAAAGGACTCACCCGCCGTGGACCTTGTTCTTTTAATATCATAGAGGTATCATAAATACCCGACAACCCGCCAATACCAGAGCCAATAATAACACCGGTTCGCTCTTTGTCTTCTTCAGATTCAGGTTTCCAGTTCGCATCCGCCAAAGCTTCTTCAGCTGCAGCCAAAGCATAGAGGATAAAATCCCCCATCTTTTTTTGCTCTTTAGGAGAAACCCATGCGTCTGGATCAAAACCACCAGACCCTCGGGGAATCTGTCCTGCAATCTGACAACGAAGATCAGACGCATCAAAACAGGAAATGAGCGAAATGCCAGACTTTCCCTGGATCAAATTATCCCAGGTTATTTTCAAATCAGCCCCCAAAGGAGACACCGCTCCAAGCCCTGTGACAACAACTCGTCTCGTACCTACATCCATGCAAGACAATCCTTCAACAAGATAAAACGCTTCAAAAAAATCACCGAACCATCAAAAAAGCCTAGGCAGCAGCCTTGAGCCTCTCAATGAAAGCAACAGCATCTTTAAGCGTATGAATTTTTTGTGCTTCCTCGTCTGGAACCTCTACTTCAAATTCTTCTTCAATCGCCATCATAAATTCAACAGTATCCAAACTATCGGCATTAAGATCGTCAGTAAAACTGGCACCGTCCGTAATATCGATCTCTTTTACACCAAAATGTTTTGCAACCAATTGCTTAACACGTTCCTTTACATCACTCATGCATTCTACTCCTCACTTTTTTAAATTATATTAGCCCCTTCAGCTGCTAATACAGGAGAGCTAGCCCAGGTTATGAAATCCTTTTTTTGAAAAAAATTCAAGCCCCTTCCTGGATTTTTTTTTAAAGCTTTTGAAAACCTTAATGTTCAGTTAATTTTTTTGATAAAAAAAAAAAAAATTGGGATCGTGCTCAAATTTTTTCTTTACTTTTTTATCAAAACAAGTAATGAATCGTGTTTCAATCATGTTTATGGGAAGGAATGAAGACGCTCATTATGTCGAAAGAAGAGCTCATAGAATTCACAGGCGTCGTGGAAGAGTGTCTTCCCGATACTCAGTTTCGCGTTAAATTAGATAAAACAGGCCTTGTCATCACGGCCTATGCGTCTGGGAAAATTCGAAAAAACCGAATCCGAATTTTAGAGGGAGACAAGGTGAACGTTGAAATGACATCCTATGATCTCACAAAAGGACGTATCAAATTCCGCCAAAAATAATCTCAGATCCAACAAACAGGGAGACTTTTTGCCTCCCTAGATTCGAATTTTTTATAATCTCTTTTTGTCGAGCAGAGATTTTTTAGTCGTGTCGGTGAACTCTTTCCTGACGCTCGTGTTTCTCCTGGGCTTCCAAGCTGAGGGTTGCAATGGGCCTTGCGTCTAAACGGCGGACGCCTATAGGTTCCCCTGTTTCTTCACAATAGCCATAGCTGCCATCCTTCAAACGCTGCAGAGCTTCATCAATCTTCATGATCAGCTTGCGTTCCCGGTCCCTGGATTTTAGTTCAATAGAAAGCCCTTCCTCAAAAGAAGCACGGTCAGCAGGATCTGGCTCATACCGAGAATCTTCCTGGAGATGCTGGAGGGTGCACAAAGACTCTTGAAGCAAATCTTTTCTCCATTGAATCAACTTCATCCGAAAATACTCTTTTTGAAGCGGATTCATAAAAGGTTCGCTTTCCGAAGGGGAATAATTTTCCGAAATTTCAAAATTTTTTACATCCATTGTCATGCCACGCCTACCTTTTTTATAACGACCTATAATTAGCGCCTTATTATTAGTTTTATTTTCATAAGCAATATTAAAAATAACTTAAAACCGATTTAAAAAAAACACATTCTTTTTAAAAAATTCATTTTTTATTTTTTAAAGTACTTCATTATTCCTCCAAAAAGTTAAAAAAGGGTTGAAATAATGGCAGGTTTTTTAGAAAAAAATTTACCTTTTCAAGGCCAAAACAGGATAGACATCCAAGAAAACCACCTGTTTCAACATATTGAATTTTAAATATTTTTACGATTTTTTCGCTTATTTTTTTAAAAAAAAAATTAATCACAAGCAGAGAAAAAAAATCAAAAATTACAAGCAAGCTTTAGATAGTGTCGTCAAAAGATTTTTTTTATGTTAGGATGATATGTAGAATCAATCAAAAAAAGGATTTTTTTATGACAGCTTCTCATCGACGTCACGATATTTCTGATCACGTATGGAGCCTTTTAGAGCCCAACTTGC
>JBOFKI010000045.1:0-1150 GCA_051657245.1 Alphaproteobacteria bacterium
AGATAGGCGTAAGGATAGTAACTTGATACATTTCCTCATCTCCGCCTATGTTGTAAGCCTTTACCACACATCTAGAAGAGAATGCACGAGCCAACAAGGTAGCGTTAGCGTTATCGGTGTATATCTCATACTTGTGCATAGTGATAGTTTTCATGGTGTATGCCTTATATGATTTGATAGTTCAAGTTGAATGATTCTAGTGTTTGACGAAATGCAACCTCACTAGTGTAAGGTACTGACATACGCCATAGATTGGTTCCATCACGGTTGAGGTAGGTTGTACATGATACACCACTCATGAATAGAAGGTGTGATGCACTACGTCCGCATAGTGTGATTAGTTCAACTGTCATCGTGTAATCCTTATGTGTACAAGGCATACATGAAACATTAAGCCGGATTGTTAAAGAGCGGTACTTCTTACTACTTGTTAGAGTGTGCCTAGTTGCCTCTGCAATGTCAAGCTACTTACTAGCTATCGACCATTCAACCTATCACCTCTACACCTTGCCGCTTCACAGCGGGCAAACACATAATGTCATAGGCAGATACTAAGGTCAACACTAATCTTACACTAATGACTACTAATGATGTCCAACATGTTGGACTAGGTAACCAATGGTAGGCACTAAGAGGCTGTGGTGTGGTGTACTAGCTTGCATCGTAAGACCTTACTCACTCTTTATTGTTCTCTTTCAGAGAACGACCTTAATAGCATCGTATAGCGTAGCTATGTAGTCCTATGTCCCACACTAAGGTAACACTAGGTCACTACTAAGGTACTCACTAAGGTAATGACTAAGGTACACGTAAGGATAACCACAAGGTAACACAAGGTGCGTGACTGTAGTGAGGTACGAACGAAAGGAACAGATACCGCCCGTACTCGTCAGCTAGTACACTGGCCTACCTGTGGCCTGCATATCGTACTACCTCGCTAGTACACTAGGTTAACGAGAGGCTTATGGTGGCTCTCCTAGTGCTCGTGACTCTCTCAGAAATGGCGTACGGACACCTGTTGTACTCACTAAGTAGTACACTATCAATGACTTACGTCTGGACGTGTACCATTGTACTAGCCAAGAGATACAAGGACAGGCCGTCCCTGGCCCACCTCATGCCCTCCCTGTGTCCGCCATCCGGCCAACAC
>JBOFKI010000046.1:0-15716 GCA_051657245.1 Alphaproteobacteria bacterium
CAATGTTTACACGCCTTCCATTAACCTGAACATGGCCATGGTTTACAAATTGGCGTGCCGCAAACACCGTAGGAACCCACTTTAGACGATACACAATGGCGTCCAACCGACGCTCCAAAATGTTGATGAGGTTTTCACCCGTGTCTCCTATACGACGCGCTGCCTCAATATACAAACGACGAAACTGGCGCTCCCCGATGTTGCCATAGTAGCCTCGCAATTTTTGCTTTGCAGCCAACTGCAGCGCATAGTTAGAAGGCTTTCCACCTTTTTGGCGCTGACCATGCTGACCTGGGCGATAATCCCGGAGGTTGATGGGACTTTTGGGGCGACCCCACAAGTTCACGCCATAGCGACGGTCGATCTTATACTTAGCTTCAATACGCTTGCTCATCAGTTTCCATAAAAATTAAAATTTCTATTCATCCAACGAAATTGGACGATTTCTACTCAAAAGTCAATCAGGTTTTTTCACGGCTGGACCACGGGCATATAGCTGAACTAGTTTAGTTTGGATATGAATACAAGAAGCTCTGCCTACCTGTTTAGTCCCAGAGTGTGGTGGTGTGGATTTATGACAAACTTTTCAGGCTCTTCTTGCCAGATTTTGATCATAAATTCGTAAGGTGTTAAGCCTTTAAGTATTCTAAGCTGCTTGGCAAAGTTGTAAGCCTTTACAAAAACAAAAAGATGTGTTTTGGGCTGGTCATGTGTTTCATCATGATACCTCTTCACGGTGGCTTCTTTGAGGATTCTGTTCATGCGCTCAACTTGCCAATTTGTCCAGGGGTGACTTATTTTTGATACGCACTGCCTCAGTCGTTTTGGCGCATCCATGTAATATTTGTCCCATAAGTCCTCCTTCGAGGGTAATTTCTTGCATGTTACGCCATCACACGCTGGGACTATACATCTAGGACAAAAACAACGATGCTTTATCAACAACACCAAATTCATATTTCATTATCTAAAAATTTACCTTTTCAGGCTAACTTAAGAAAATTCCTTGATTTTGCAGCGTAAGCTAACCTGACAAGAATGTGTGGAACGGTAATGGGACAGCAAACAAACCTCTCTTTTATTTTTTTATTTTTTGAAGATTTTTACTACGAAATCTTAAGACAAAAAGAACGGGTCTTATCTAACAGATGGCGCCAAACCTTGCCCCTCATCCGTGCTCTTGAAGCTCCTGTTTCTCATGAGAATTCACCTGTTCAATCAATGGCAAGAGAGGGATACCAAGATCCGGATGTGGAACGCATCTTGTCCAGCTTTCAGCATATTCTTGAGACCCAATCTTTGAAAGCGAATCAAGAAGGAGGGGCTTTTGGCGTTGCTTGTTACCGGGAAGCTCAATATATCATGGTAGCCTTAGCTGATGAAATTTTCCTAGGACTACCCTGGGAAGGGAGACGCTATTGGGAATCTCACTTGCTTGAGGAGAGAACTTTTTCTAGCCATATAGCAGGAGAACGCTTTTTTACGTTTTTGGATGCGTTTTTGAAAGAACGCAATCCTTTGAAGCAAGAAATTGCTTTGCTCTATTTATCTGCCCTGGGGCTCGGATTTAGGGGAAAATACAGAGGATTTGATGACAAAGGGGCTTTGAGTTTCTACCGTGAGCAGCTCTTCACCTTTGTCTACCGACAGTCGCCTAGCCTTTTTAAAACTTCCCAACATCTTTTCCCCCAAGCAACGCAGCACACATTGGAAGGAGCCCCCGAACAATGGAATGAAGACCTTAGAAAGTGGGGGCTCATCCTTCTGGGGGTCCTTTTAGGCTATTTCTTTTTTTCTTACACGGTTTGGTATGGAGCAACCTATCGCTTGGACACATTGACGGATTCTATTCTGGAAGGTTTGCAGCAATTAAGGTAATCATTTTATGGATTCATTTTTCTTAGTTCTAGATTTGATCTGGCCCATCTTACTTGCATTACTATGCTTGGTTGGGGTAACAGCTCTCATTTATCAGTTTACAAAATCTCCTAAGGTAGAAAAAGATGAAGAGGAAACAACAGCTTCTCGGAGCGTGTGGAGAAGTGTAAGGGCTAAATTACAGTACTTTTTCGCTCGATACGGCTACCTTCCGAAAGATCAATTAACCCAATCTTTTTTGAAGGCGCTCGAGTCTATACAGGGTCTTATTGGAGAGAAGCAATCCCATTACCAGCTTCCTTGGTTTATGATGATAGGAGTTGAGGGAAATGGAAAAAGCTCTTTGTTGAAGTCCCTCCAGCTTAAACAACCTATTTCTCAAAATTTTCCAGAAGAGTCTAGAGCTTGCGACTGGTATTTTTATGACCATGGCATTGTGATTGATGTCAAAGGTGATCTCATTGTCTCTGAAAATGATCTTTATTCAAACGAACAAGACTGGCGGTTGTTGTTAGATCTTCTCGCTAACCATCGATCTAAACGTCCTTTAGACGGCATTATTTTAACCATTTCTGCAGAAGAACTTTTAGGAAAAATTCCCCATGAGCTTTTGATGCGACGCGCAGACCGTCTTTATATGAAATTGTGGGAAATGCAACGCACGCTGGGCGTTAGACTTCCCGTTTATTTCTTGATAACTAAATGCGATCTTGTGGCAGGTTTTTCTAGTTTTTGCCAAGAAATCCCAGAAAAAAATCATCAGGATATTTTAGGTTGGTCGAACCCTTATTCCATCGAAACGGCTTTCTCTCCCATTTGGGTTGAAGAGCTGTTTGATGAAATTGGGGGCCGAATAACCCGCCTGCAGCAAGAAATCTTTGCCCAAGGCCAAATCTATGATGAGCGCGATGGCGTTTTTGTTTTCCCAAAGGAATTTCGTTTACTCAAGAACAATTTAAAGACTTATCTGGAGCACCTGTTTAAAGAAAATATTTATCATGAAAGTTTTTTCCTGAGGGGTGTTTATTTTTGTGGCTCTCCTGATCAAAGCCCCTCTGCTGCATCAACATTTGAGCATGTTTTTCAAGAGAATACAGAAAACCAAGGAGAAATTTTTTATCTTTCTCCGGAAACTCTTGAAAAACCAGAGCTATCTTTTTCTTTCTCGCTTCTAAAGCCTGTTTTTTTTACTACGAATCTTTTTAAAGATAAAATCTTCCCAGAAAAAGGAATTGTCAAACCAGTTCGCGCGCATTTTTTTCTTCAAACACAATCGCTTCGCTTGCTTCAGGTGATCGGATTTCTTGGAACAGCTTTTGGAATTTACGGCTTGATCAATGCTTATGATAGCCTCCAAGGGAGTCGCAATGCGCTCTTACCCCACTTAAATAAGATAAAAACTATTGTGAAACGAGCTCTCGAAGACAAAGAGCGCGTCGGCCTTGATCATGTCTTTTTTGAGCAACAAGCTCAAATTATTTTGAATACCCTTGCAGGATTTAAAATAAGCCCCCTCCAGGATTGGCTTATTCCTGTTTCTTGGGTGAGCCCCCTTGAAAAAAAGATGGAAAAAGTGATAACCCTGGCCTATGATAAAATTATCTTTAGGGCGCTTTTTCAAAAACTTCAAGAACAAGTGCATTTGACAATAGAAGGAAAACAAAGCAACACCTCTTATCTTCAGACTTCATACCCAACAGAAGACGGGATAACACCTCTAGCAACTCGTGAGTTTCAAGCTCTGGAAACTTATGTAAATAAGATGCATGAGCTGCAAACAGTTGCGATTAAGCTGAAAAATTTACCCCATTCGGAAAGTCTTCAAGATTTAGCCTTTGTTGTAAAAAAACTCTTCAATACGATTTTGCCTGAAGATTTTTACAGCCATAAGCAGATCTATCAAAAAGCCCTTGCAGCTTCTTCCCTCCCTTCACTCCAATTCAATGATTTTGTACAACCTGCCACCCAAAAACTTCGACTGTTTTTTGGGCGCTTTTTAGATGCTGCTTTTGATCTTGAAAAAATATTCCCTGATTTAGGGAATCTCATTGTAGATCTGAAAAAATTTATGGTCCTTAATGCAAAATACACTTTCGAAGAGCTTCAAGCCCTCAACCAACATATCTCAGGCGTGATGACCCTATTTAACCACCCCTATTCAGTCTGGCTTTTGAAAGAAAATTTTGAACCAGGGGCTGCTTTCCATGAGGTTATCAAATATGTCGCTTCTTCTTATTTTTTTAGTGAATCAATAGCAGATACGTTAACTCAAGAAAGCAACCTTGCTTTTCAAGAGTTTAAGGTACGTTTATCCAACTATCGAAGCCCTTTAACAGGGCAATTTTTTACCATTTCTGAGAACAATTTATCTTTTTCTCCAGACAAACTCTTGCATCTCCAAGGGTTATTAAATTTGCTGTTTAGCGAACCGTTTATGTCAAGTTCGCAGTCTGAGCCTATTCAAACGAGCGTGCCTACAGGGTCTTATCTTTTATGGAATTTTCAAAGGTTGCAAGAAATTGAAAGTTTACTAAACCATTTTGATGTTTTCATGGCTAACAAACTCCTTTTTTTTCCAAAAAATTTTTTAGAAACGTTGCGGTTTATTTCTGCGTCAAATTTAAGAAAAAATCTCCAGTCTCAGTTGGCTAAATCTCAGGTTTTTATTCCAAGATCCCATCGCGTCCAAGGTTTTCTATCTCCTGAAGAGGTGCTGTTGCCAGAAATCCAAAATATTCGGGCCGTTTCTCCCGTTTTAGGAAATGTTTTAGGGAAAACGAAATCTCTCGGAATGTTGCAGCTTCATGGAGAGATAAAAAAAATTGTTTTGAAACAAGGGCTTGGCTTGCTGGAAAATATCGATCAAATTTTGGAATCAGAGGGGCCCTATACCCTTCAAACCGCTGCCTTTGAAGGAGATGTGAGTAGCCTGGGTGAGGCTGACCTTAAATCTTATGTCACCTTGCAGCGGGAGAGGATCCGCTATCTTGCGAAAGAGTTTGCTGAGCCTGTTGTGCAGCTTTTACGTCATTTGTTTGAGCTTGACCGAGGGCAAATTCCTGCCCTTTATAGAAAATGGAGCAAAATTTTAGTACAGCTTAACCTGCATGCTAAAAATACACCCGGAAATTCAATTGCTTCCCTAGAAACATTTATTTTAAAAGAGCTTCCCCAAGTCAAAATTGGTGCATGCTTAGATGAAAACGAGGACACGGAAAATTTAGCTTCCACAGATTTTTTTCTTCAAAAACAGCGTGAGCTCAAGAAGCGTTTCAGCCAGCAATGCCAACGTGCCGAAGGAAGCGTTTCTAAGGAAGCCTACCAAGAGATAGCCTCTTATTTTAACACAAAATTAGCTGGCAGATTTCCTTTCGTGAAAGAGGATGTTCTTTTTTCAAGGGCTGCAGATGTTTCTGTGGACGACCTTCAAACATTCTATCAAATGTTGGGAGAAAAAGGAGATTTTGCTAAAGGATTTTTGGATAAACTTGGCAACGCTTACAGCCAAAAAGCCCTTCATTTTTTGGAAAAAATGGAAAATCTCCAAAGCATTTTTGGGGCAATTCTAGAAGCCGATCAACCTGAAAAAGCATCCCCACTTTTACTTGATGCAACCTTTCGTGGCTATACCGAGCAAGAAGCAAACGGAAACCATATTATCAGCTGCCACCTTAAAATTGGAGATCAGCGATATGATCTTTCTAAAAATACCACTTCTATCCGATGGGGATATGCTCAGCCTATAGAAGTACAGTTCCGATGGGCATCTGGGAGCCGCTTAAGACCGCTTTCTTCTCAGCTTCCGCCGCACTTAACGATCTCTGGTCTAGACGTATCGTTCCAATATCAAGGAAAATGGGCGCTTTTAAGGATGATGCGTCAGCAAAAAAGCCTTAATACTTCCCAGACAGAAGGCCAGCTTTTAAGGTTTGAAATTCCATGTTCGCAACGCTTTCCGTCTGAGGTTCCAAATAAAATTGTTTGTAACGCTGGAAAAAAAGAAGCTGTGAGCACTGCTCCAGCGTCTAAAACCGTTCTGTTTATGAAATTAAATGAATCAAAAGATAAAAAAATGGGGAATAAGGGGGAAGAAGAAAAAGGCGAAAAACCTGCTTTACAATCTCCTGATTTCCCTACACAGGCACCGACTGTTTCTTCGCTTTAAACCCCAGTTAGGACGTTTTTCATGATTTCTTTTAATGAAAATTTGCTAGAAAAGGCTTTGTTGCCATTAAGCCAAGATCGCCCTTCCGGGGTTTCCTTGAGGTACGATCCATTTTATGATGCGATCCGCGAAGCGCGGCGAAATGAAGATCCATTGCTACCCCAAGGTGTTTGGGAGTCGGAGACCAAGAAAGCAGATTGGGGACAGGTTTCGAATCTCTGCTTACAAGGATTGCTAGAGCGCTCGAAAGATTTACAACTCATGGCTTGGTTGCTGGAATCTTGGACAGCTCTGGAGGGCCTCAAGGGGCTTGACCGTGGATTGCAGTGGTTGCGTCGTCTTTCTGAAACGTTTTGGACGTCTCTACATCCAGAATTGGATGAGGATGGCGCCTCTTTGCGGGTAGCATCTTACGTGTGGATTGACGATAAACTTCCCCAAGTGATATTGAATTTGGCAATTAGCAAGCCTGAAAAAGGAAATCTTCGATCCTTTTCATTGGCAGAATGGTTTGCTTCTCAACGCCTTGAAGCCATGAGCCGGAAACAGGAAGATCCAGAAAATTTTCTAAAACAAGCTGTCGAAGAAAAAAAAGAAGTAAGCCCCCAGTCTGTATGGCGCAGCATCCGCGCGACACCTCCTGCCTTTTATCAGCAACTTAAAGAAAAGATTATGCACGCTTTGGACGAACTTCAAGCTTTGGAAGATTTTTTGAAAACTGTGTTGCAAGGCGTAAAGCCAACGGATTTACCCACTTTTTTTTCTCTACACAAACAACTAAATCAGATGATCTCTTTGTGTGACCAATGGGGGGCTGTGACCTATCCCGTCCAAAATTTAAAAAAAACACTTTTGGAATCTCCTTCAGAAAATTTTGAGACGCTTCAAGACGGGCCTGAAAAGCATAATGATCATTCGGGAAGATTAGAGCAGCCAAGGGCTTCTTCACGAAACGAGATGTTGGAAACGTTAAAAACCATTTCAGATGCTTTGATTAAAGAAGACCCTAACAGTCCCTTATCTCTTTTGTTGAAACAAGCCATCCTATGGCGGGATAAAAATTTTATGGATCTATTTGAATTATTTAAAAAAAATCCGCAAGGATTTCAATCAATCATGGAATTACTTTCAAATAATAAATAAAAAGAATTATTACTTGATTTTTTATTTTATTTATTTTACTAATCGCAATCAGGAGGCACTTCCTAATATGTTTGTTTCACGGTTCAAGCACCTTCTCGAAGGGGCTTAAAAGAGATGGGCAGTTCAAAGGGATTTGAGCTGCCTTTTTCTTTCAAGAAAATGTGAAATTCGTTTAGCTTGAGCTTGACAGGTCGCCCGAGATCTATCAACGTTTCTCCAGTTGCTGTCCGCTGCGTGTGGATTAGAAAAGGCTTTTTTTAAAAAAATCAAGAGGATTTTCAAAGATGCCTTCTGTTCGTGTGTTAGAGCCTCATCTTATCAATCAGATTGCTTCAGGGCAGGTGGTGGACCGCCCAGCCTCTGTTGTTAAAGAATTGGTAGAAAATGCCTTGGATGCCGGGGCAACCCAGATCGACGTTGCCCTGCAGGATGGTGGACAAAGCCTGATCAGCATTCTGGACAACGGGCAAGGTATGCGTCTTGAAGATTTAGAGCTGTGTGTGGAACGCCACGCCACCTCTAAGCTACCAGATAGCGATCTTTTTCGCATCCAAACCTTTGGATTTAGGGGAGAAGCTTTGCCTTCTATTGGAGCCGTTGCAAGGTTACAACTCACCTCTCGTCATGCTTCATTTCCCCCAGGGGAAGCTTGGTGCTTGCGGGTGGAGGGGGGTATCAAAGCGCCTCTTGCCCCTGGGGTTTTTCCTTATCCCTCGGGAACAAAGGTGGAGGTGCGGGATCTTTTTTTTGCGACACCCGCTCGCCTTAAATTTATGAAATCCCAAACGACTGAGCTTTCCCATGCCCAAGATATATTGCAACGGCTTGCGTTTGCTAACCCAAAGGTTGGCTTTAAGCTGACCGAAGGGAGCCGGAAGCTTTTTGATTATCCCAGTTTGCCTGGTTTATCCGAGCAAGAAGCGCTGCTTAAACGGGCTGAGGCTGTGCTAGGGACTACTTTTTTGGAAAGCAGCTTGCCCATTGCTGTAGCAAGAGAGACCTACGCCCTGGGTGGCTTGATGGGGGTCCCAACCTATCACCGCGGAACAGCAAACCAGCAATATGTGTTTGTTAACGGACGGGTCGTGCGAGACCGATGGATTGGGTCTTTGATCCGCAGCGCTTACCAGGATCTCGTTCCTAAAGAGCGCCACGCAGTTGGCGTGCTTTTTTTGACGCTTCCCCTAGAAGAGGTCGACATGAATGTGCACCCAGCCAAAACGGAAGTGCGCTTCCGTGATCTGTCCCAAATTCGAGCCCTCGTGTTGACGGCTTTGAAGCAAGCACTTCAAGAAACTGGGCAGCGCCCAAATCAAGAACTGGCAGACCAAACCCTAGAGGCTTTTTCTGCTGTTGGAGAAGCGGGGAATGCTTTTGCAAGCAGGCCATCCGCTTCTTATACCTATTCCCATGCTGCGAGCTCTCCTGCTTACTTACGTGAAAGTCCTGCTTCTTTTTGGGATAAGCCTCATCCCAAGCCTAGCCCCCCCTCTTTTGAAGCGTCTGAGGCTTTTATGGATCTGCAACAGCCCCAGACAACCTTGGAAGGCTTTCAAGAAAATCCCTTAGGAGATGCCATTGGGCAGATTCACCAAAGCTATATCGTCTCCCAGACCACGGAAGCCCTCGTGTTGGTAGACCAGCATGCAGCCCATGAACGGCTTTCTTATGAAAAAATGAAGCATCAGCTGGCGCAAGGGGCTGTCGTACGCAAAGCGTTGTTAATTCCTGAAATCGTTGCACTCCCTCCTTTGGCTGTTGCAGCTCTTCAAAAACAAGTTGAAAGTTTGGCCAAATTTGGGCTTATTTTGGAGATGTTTGGAGAGGACGGCGTTTTGATACGAGAGGTTCCTGATATCCTTTCTCTCGAAAGCCTTACAAGCCTGATCCGAGATTTAGCTGCTGAGTTGGAGGTTCTTGAAACCCCCGAAATAGCCCCAGAAAAACTCCAGATTTTATTACAAGACGTGATGGCTTCCATCGCATGCCGCTCCAGTATCAAAGCCGGAAAAGCTCTGAATAAACCCGAAATGAATGCCCTTTTACGCCAGATGGAAGCAACCCCCCATTCTGGGCAGTGCAACCATGGACGCCCTACATTTATCCGCCTTAGCTTAAAAGATTTAGAACGACTTTTCGGGCGTCATGATTAGTTCTGGAAAAAAGCCTCAACACCGCTCTTTTTTCCGCTTAAGTCATCCAAGACCTCTTACCAAAACGGCCGATTTCATGCGTCATTGTCTTCGATAACGCCTCGTTTCATAAAGGAGCCGCCATGGAAAAGGCGATCCCAAAAGGCAGGCCGAACTTTGCTTTATCTACCACCTTACTCACCAGATCTCAACAAAATTGAGCCCAAATGGGTGAGAAGCTAAAGCCATTCGACGGAAATTCAAAGGTTCCATCAACCAGATTTTCCAAAAATAGGATATAAGATCATTTTATAAGGGATTGGCTATATATACCCTCACTGCCTGGGACTGAAGGTTTGGGCTTTTGAGACAAAAAGCGTAACGCGGCCAGGGAGGACATCTGCAAATCCGTCTGAGATTGAATAACGCAAGGTTTCAGTTTCAGCATGAACGGTTAACACACCCATTTTAAGTGCCAACAACACGGGCGTGTGCTTGGGGAAAATCCCCAGCTCGCCTTCTTCTCCAGGAATAGCCAGCGAAACTGCGGGATAATCTTCAAGCATCAGCCCGTCAGGCGTTAAAAGCGTCACAAACATGAAGACAGGTTGGCTCACGCAGCCTCCTTTGGCCCAGATTGTTGAGAAAGGGCCTCCGCTTTTTTAACGGCCTCATCAATGGTTCCAACCATGTAGAAAGCCGCCTCAGGTAAATCATCATAGTCTCCTGAAACAATCCCCTTAAACCCACGAACGGTTTCTTCAAGCTCCACGAAAACCCCGGGCGTTCCTGTGAAAACTTCTGCCACATGGAAGGGCTGAGATAAAAAGCGCTGAATCTTACGAGCCCTTGAAACCGTTAGCTTGTCGGTCTCAGAAAGCTCATCCATGCCCAAAATTGCGATAATATCTTGCAGCGATTTGTAATTTTGCAGAATCTGCTGAACCTCTCGCGCCACTTGATAGTGCTCTTCACCCACCACGTTGGGATCAAGGATGCGAGATGTCGAATCCAGCGGGTCTACCGCAGGATAAATCCCCAGCTCTGCAATTTGTCGACTTAAAACGCTTGTGGCATCCAAGTGCGCGAAAGAGGTTGCAGGCGCTGGATCTGTAAGGTCATCTGCCGGCACATAAATGGCCTGCACGCTGGTGATAGAGCCTTTGTGGGTGGAGGTGATGCGTTCTTGTAAGGCCCCCATCTCCGTTGCCAGGGTGGGCTGATACCCAACGGCAGAGGGAATGCGCCCTAAGAGGGCTGACACCTCTGAACCCGCTTGGGTAAACCGAAAAATGTTGTCGATGAAGAACAAGACATCTTGGCCTTCAACATCTCTAAAATATTCCGCCACCGTCAAACCAGAAAGCGCCACCCGTGCGCGTGCTCCCGGGGGTTCATTCATCTGCCCATAAATGAGAGCGGCTTTGGATCCATTGCCCTCAGCCCCTGCTTGAAGGGGGCGGATAACCCCTGAGTCCATCATTTCATGGTAGAGATCATTGCCTTCTCGAGTGCGCTCTCCCACCCCTGCAAACACAGAATAGCCACCGTGGGCCTTGGCGATGTTATTGATCAATTCCATGATAAGCACGGTTTTCCCAACACCCGCCCCCCCAAAAAGACCAATCTTCCCTCCGCGAGAATAGGGCGCAAGAAGGTCCACCACTTTAATGCCTGTAACCAAGATTTTGGTTTCCGTGGATTGTTCCGTCAAAGGTGGCGCTTCACGGTGAATGGACCAACGCTCTTGGGTTTCAAGCGGACCTTGATGATCGATCGGCTCCCCTATCACATTCATGATACGCCCTAGGGTTTCGCGCCCAACAGGAACGGAAATGGGGTTCCCTGTGTCCACCACCTCCATACCGCGCTGAAGTCCTTCCGTCTCATCCATGGCAATGGTGCGCACGGCACCCTCCCCCAGATGCTGGGCAACCTCCAAAACCAGAACACGGTCTTCTAAGTTTACATGCAGGGCGTTCAAGATTTCTGGGATTTTTCCCTCAAATTGAACATCCACAACAGCGCCAATAATCTGGCTGATTTTTCCGATAAGGGGATGTGATAGTGGCTGCTTCATAAGGCTTCCGCTCCTGAAATGATCTCAATAAGTTCTTTGGTAATAGAGGCTTGGCGGGTTCGGTTATAGGTGAGGGCCAGCTTTTTAATCATCTCTTCCGCATTGCGGGTGGCACTGTCCATAGCCGTCATCCGGGCTCCCTGCTCGCTGGTATAGCTTTCAACCATAGCTTGATAAAGCTGAAGCTCCAGAAAGAAGGGAAGCATTTTTTCCAACAATTTTGGGATAGAAGGTTCATAGAGGTAGAGGCCTCCCTGTGGGGTTCTGTCTTGTTCTGGATGGGCCTTCACACAAATAGGGAAGAGCGGCTCAAACGTTAAATGCTGAACCATCACATTTTGAAATTTATTATAGGCAAGGGTTACGTGTCCAAGTTCCTCTACCTGCATAAAAGAAAGGATCTTTTGCAAGATCTGTTGGGACCTCTCAAAGGAAAGCGTTGGTTTTCCTAAATCAACCTCACCGTCTAAGACCCAAACCTGGGGATTTCTTTTGAGAGCTTCATAGCCTTTGCGCCCTAAACAGTAAAAAGCAACCTGCTCTCCTTGTTTTTGACGCTGCTTTTGAAACTCTCGGGCCTTCCGCAGCAATTGTTGATTAAAATGACCGCACAGGCCCCGGTCCGAGGTGAGTAACACCACCAAATGTTGCATGTTGGCTTTGGGAGAAGGTGCCGCCAACAACGCAGGAAGTTCTTCCAAATCTTGCAAATGACCCAAGCAACGCCCAAGATGTTGCTGCAGATGGCTCATCGTTAACTCTAGGATATCTCGTTGGGCTTGGCAGCGGCGCAGCTTCGCCCCTGCGACCATCTTCATCGCAGCCGTAATTTTCTGCGTTGCTTGGACGCTTTTTTTTCGGTTACGAAGATCTTGTAAACTCGGCATAAACGTTTTTCTAAGGGGTCGCCCCCGCCTTTATCAGATAAAAGTTTTCAAAAAATGATCAAGAAATCCAACCAATTTGGCTTCGACCTCTGGAGCCAACGTTGGATTTTTTCGAAGGGTTTCAAGGATCTCTGGATCATCTTGCTCGAGAGAAAATATAAACTCCTCCTCAAATCGGCGAATTTTTTCTAGCGGAATCGCGTCGAGATAGCCACGCACCCCTGCAAACATTAAAACAACCTGCTCGGCAACAGGAAGGGGAGCATATTTAGGTTGCTTTAAGAGCTCTGTTAGTCGGCTTCCCCGGTGCAAAAGCTGCTGGGTAGAGGCATCCAGATCTGATGCAAATTGGGAAAAAGCTGCCATCTCACGATACTGCGCCAGCTCTAATTTGAGCCGACCTGCGACCTGTTTCATGGCTTTGGTTTGGGCTGCTGAGCCCACACGGCTTACCGATAAACCAACATTAATGGCAGGGCGGATGCCCTTGTAAAACAGGTCTGTCTCCAAAAAAATCTGCCCATCAGTGATGGAAATGACATTGGTAGGGATATAAGCAGACACGTCCCCTGCCTGGGTTTCAATAATGGGAAGTGCTGTGAGAGACCCCCCGCCGCATGCGTCTGAAAGTTTGGCCGCTCGTTCCAGCAACCGGGAATGCAGATAAAAAACATCTCCAGGGTAGGCTTCGCGTCCGGGCGGGCGGCGCAGCAGCAAGCTCATTTGGCGATAGGCGACAGCATGCTTTGAGAGATCATCATAGATGATCACGGCATGCATCCCGTTGTCGCGAAAATATTCCCCCATGGTGCACCCTGTATAGGGGGATATATACTGCAGAGGGGCTTTGTCTGAAGCTGTTGCTGCAACCACGGTGGTATATTCTAGGGCACCTTCAGCTTCAAGAATTTTCACAATCTGCGCAACGGTTGAGCGTTTTTGCCCAATGGCGACATAGATGCAGTGCATTTTTTCCTGAGGGCTTTTTCCTTCATTCAAAGCGCGCTGGTTTAAGATAGTGTCCAGGGCAATGCTGGTTTTCCCTGTTTGCCGGTCGCCAATGATAAGCTCTCGTTGCCCCCGGCCAATGGGAACCAGCGCGTCAATGGCTTTGATGCCTGTTTGCATAGGCTCAAATACAGAGCGACGCTGGATGATTCCTGGCGCTTTGCGCTCAACCCGCATATAAGTGACATCCTGCAAAGGCCCTTTGCCATCGATAGGGTTACCCAAGCCGTCTACCACGCGTCCCAGAAGGCCTTTCCCCACAGGAACATCCATAATGGTACCCGTGCGGCGCACTAAATCTTCTTCTTTAATCTGACGATCGTCCCCAAAAATGACAATACCCACACCGTCAGCTTCCAAGTTCAAAACCATCCCCTTGACACCACTTGGAAATTCAACCATTTCACCCATTTGGGCTCTATCCATTCCCCAAACCCTTGCGATGCCATCGCCAACTGTTAAAACAGTCCCTATTTCTTCAACGGCAAAAGCTTGGTCTGTTTCCAAGATTTGCTTTTTCAAAAGAGAGGAAATTTCTCCTGCGCCTAATTTCATAAAATCTTAACTTTCTGCTTGAAGCTGTTGGCGTAAACGTTTCAGGCCTGTTGCTACGGAAGCATCTAATCGAAACTGTTCCCACAAAAGCACAAGTCCCCCCAAGATGTCTGATTGAATTTCTGGCACAAGCTGAATTTGCTTGTGAAGTGTCTTATGCAAAATTTCTTGAAGCGTTTCTGTTTCTTGTTCCGAAAGGGCGCGCGCTGTTATGAGACGCACCTGACAAGCATCTGTTCGCAAAGCCATTTTTTCGAAAAAATAAACCACGACCTCTTCAAACATAGGCAGGCGCCGATGACAAACCAAAAGGCCAAGGAACCCCTGCATAAGCTTAGAGAATTTCAAATGCTTTGCCAACCCAAACAGCAATCTCTGCTTTTGGGTTTTTGACACCAGAGGGCTTGTCAAAAAACGCCAGCCTTCAGGATCTTTTTGAATGACATTCCTCAAATCTTGACAATCTTTTTCAAAGGCTTTGCGGATATCAAAGTCTTCGCAAAATTCCAACAAAACGCCCGCGTAGCGCTTAATCAAAGGGACAGCGTGAAAATTCACATCTCCTCCATGGAGCCGTTCAGTTCCAAGAAAATAAAATGAAAGGGAGGAGATCCGGCAAAAATTTCCACCCCAAACACTAACGCCTATGGTTAGCACATCTTTGCCAGCTACGCAACCGTTCGACCACCCACTGGCGGGCCATTTTATGAAAATTTTTGAGTAAGGATGGCTGAAAAAAAAGAATGATCCCATCCCACCCTTTTTCTAAGGCGCTTTGTAGGTTTCTGTTCTGTTTTGCTTTTTTTTATCTTTTTTAAAATTCTGGGAACGAGAAATTGGCAAAAGTTTTCATGCTTTAAGGTGGCTAAACTATTTTATCAAACCTACCCTAGCGGCCGGTAGATACTTTTTGCCTGGAAGAAGGGATACATCCTTTTGGACAAGCCCTTGGTTTTCTTCGTTTCTTTATGAGCTTTTTCTTCTTCAGGTATGGTTTTGTAGGCTTTGCATAGGCAATAGCCTCCGGCGGTTTAGATTCAAAAATTTTTGGCTTGATTTGTGGTTTTGACGAAGCCTTGGAAGGTTCATAAGAACCTACAAGACGGTGTTCCCACCCTGGTTGAGCTTCATGGTAACAGTCGACCCCCCCTAAAGTCTCATAACAATAGGTTGCTTGAGCTGCGGATGGGCAAGCTGTCGGGCCAACCCAGCCCGAAACCATCATTTCATTGGCTCGCTCAGGGGTATTTGTATACTTGCATCCAGAAACCAGGAGAACAAGCACAAAGCTTAAAAAGGTATAGGCGGTCACGGTTTTCATGGTCGTCCTTTTTGGTGTTACGTCGTCAACAATGCAAAACACCTGCCAAAAAAATTGGGTGATTTTTTTTAAAAAATACCTGGAAAATCCGCAGTCTATAGAACGTGTTTCTGTGAAACCACTTTCTTGACTATTTTTAATGTTGATACGCACTGCCTCAGTCGTTTTGGCGCATCCGTGTAATATTTGTCCCATAAGTCCTCCTTCGAGGGTAATTTCTTGCATGTTACGCCATCACAACCTGGGACTATATATTTACGATAAAAAATTTCGCCTACAGGTTTTGAAGGTACGTGAAGAGAGAGCCGCTAATCCCGATCACACCCTAAAAGAGATTAGAAAAACTTTAAACCTAGCTTATCAGACGGTCGCCAGGTGGCTTGTGCGCCTGCAACTCACGCGAAAAAAACCACGCGCTACCGGGAGCGTCGCGAAGAAGCGCGCGCCATGTTCCAAGCAAAGCTCCAAGAGCTAGATCCGGATAAGGTTGTTTTGAATTGATGAGGCCGGCATGGATAACCGTCTTTATCGCGCGTATGCGAGAGCC
>JBOFKI010000047.1:0-17740 GCA_051657245.1 Alphaproteobacteria bacterium
CGTCCAGGCAAGTGGGGCTCTAAAAGGCTCCATACGTGATCAGAAATATCGTGACGTCGATGAGAAGCTGTCATAAAAAAATCCTTTTTTTGATTGATTCTACATATCATCCTAACATAAAAAAAATCTTTTGACGACACTATCTAGGGCAGATGTGCAGAAGCAATAAATTTTTTTTGTGGAAGTTTCTGATAAAAGTTTTTACAAAGAAGAAAAAATGTCTATTGAAATAATAAAAAAAACTATTTGATATTTTTTTATTTATTTATTTGAAAAACTATTTTATATTTGAAAGTTATTTGCTTTTTTGGAAAAGCTATGATAAAAGTCCTAGAATAGAGCAGAGCATGACGTTTAAATAAAAATTAATTGGGGAGTATTTCAGTGAGACAAAGATCTTACGCTCTGCCTTCTTTCGATCGCAAAGAGCCGTTGGTGACGTTATCCCTTGAGGAATTGCAGGAGATTTCTCAGGAGGGTCTTTTTTATGGCGTTCATAAAACGCCCTTTGGTAACGTTGTTGGTGTTGTTTTTCAAAACCGCTTGTGCGGTCTGGTTTTTCAAGGAAACGTGCGTTCTGAATATTTAGTAGAACAAGCGCAATCCCATTTAAGGCTTCCGCTTACCTATTACCATGCAGAAGTGACGGCTCCTCTTGTTGAACAGGTTTTTGCTGGAGAGACAGCGCCTCTTTTATTGGCAGGGACGCCGTTTCAAATTGAGGTTTGGAAGCATCTTTTGACTATTCCGAAGGGGCAGGTGCTGACGTATCAAGAACTTGCAAAAGCCCTTGGTAAACCTCAAGCGATGCGCTCAGTTGGCCAAGCTTTGAAAGCTAATCCTATTGCATACGTTTTTCCTTGTCATCGGGTTGTTTCCTCTTCTGGTAAAATGGGGGGATATCGTTGGGGCACGGGCCTTAAGGAAAAGCTCTTGGCGTCGGAAGGCTATGAAGCAGCCGTTCAGCTTATTCAAGAGCGCTTTTAAATTCCAAAAATGCTTAGAATTTCTTGAAAAGCAACAAAGGAATCTGTACAATGAGGGGGTCAGTCTTTTTCCTCTCTTGCGAAAGTAGCTGGAGTGGTGTAGGATCCCCGGGGTTTTAGTGCGGCTTGATGTCAAAGGCCGTCAGAGTAAAAGGAGTTTGGGTAATTAATGCAAGTTATTGTCAATAACAACAACGTTGAGCAAGCAAGTCGCGTTCTTAAGAAAAAGTTGCAGCGCGAGGGTTTATTTCGGGAATTCAAATTGCGTCGTCATTATGAAAAACCTTCTGAAAAGAGGGTTCGTGAGCAGGCGGAGGCTATCCGTCGTGTTCGGAAGGCATCTAGGAAGCGCTATGAGCGCCAAGGCTATTAGGGCTCTCTGGGGAACGCTTTTCTCTCTTTTTGTGCGTTGTGCGGGGGAGTTTTTGGTTGAAGTTTTTTGACGTTGTTGGCCGTGTTCGGGGGGATTTTTTACCAAGAACGTTGATGTTTCTTCTTCTCTTATTTCCTTCTGTTGCTTTTGCTGGAGCCGGTGATTTGTGTTTAGATGGTAGCCAGCTTGCTGTGTTGTGGCTGACTCCTTTCGTTGGTTTGCTCCTTTCCCTTGCTTTGTTACCTGCCGTGATGCCAGACCTGTGGCACCAGCATTTTGGGAAAATTACCTTTGGCTGGAGTTTGGCGGTCTTTGCCCCCTTGTTATGGATGCAGGGACCCCAGCCCGCGTTCCGTCTCGTGTTTGAAGTTTTGCTCCACGATTATGTTCCTTTCGTCTTGATGATTGCCACCCTTTACATCCTGTCGAACAGCTTGCATATCGATATTGACGCTCCTGGAAAGCCTTTTCACAATACGGTATTTTTGATCGTGGGAAGCCTATTATCCAGTTTTATTGGGACAACGGGGGCAGCAATGCTTTTGATTCATCCGTTGCTAAGAATGAACCGCGAGCGGATTCATAAAACCCATACGATCATCTTTTTTATCTTCATGGTATGCAACATTGGTGGAAGCCTTTCCCCTGTGGGAGATCCCCCTTTATTCATCGGGTTTTTGAATGGGGTTCCCTTTTTGTGGCCACTGTTTAATTTGCTGAAGCCTTTTTTGGCGGTTTGGTTGCCTGTTGCTGGCCTTTATTTTTGCTTAGATGCTTTTTATTTCTACCCTAAAGAATCATTAGACATTCGAAATACCCAGAGGCAAAAGCCTTTTGGGAAGATTTTTAAAGTTTCAGGTAGGGAGCAAATTCTTCTCTTTGCGGCTGCTCTGGGAGCCGTGCTTTTAAGTGGAATATGGAATCCAGGAATTTCTATGAATGTGCTGGGCGTTTCTTTGGACCTTCAGGATTTATGCCGGGACGTGACCTTGCTTGGGTGTATAGGGGCCTCTTTCGTATTAGGAAAAACAGAGCATCGAGAAAAGAACAATTTTTCTTGGCTTCCGCTCCAAGAAGTTTGCATTTTATTCATTGGTATTTTCATCACAGCAGCTCCGGTGATCAGCATTCTCCAAGCAGGTTCCCAAGGTTGTTTGGTAAATATTTTCGCCTGGATGATGCCGGGTGGCGTTCCTTCTAACCCCCATTTTTTTTGGGTTACGGGGATTTTATCTGCTTTTCTAGATAACGCGCCCACCTACCTTGCTTTTTTTCATGTGGCGGGGGGAGACGCTGTTTTACTCACATCTAAGCTAAATGCAACCCTTGTGGCTATTGCAACGGGTTCTGTGTTTATGGGGGCTCTCACTTACATTGGGAACGCACCTAATTTGATGATACGTTCCATTGCTGAGGAAAAGGGGGTTCGGATGCCTCATTTTTTTGGCTATATGGGGTGGGCTGTGTGCTGCTTGCTCCCGTTCTATCTCTTGCTTAGTTTCTTATTTTTTTAGACTAGACCTCTTGCGAAACCACTTTTATGGGCCGATGGGTGCGTCACTCCGGTGCTCAGATCCTCATGTACTCCAAGTACACTCCGGTCTTGCGCTCCGTTAGTTCCTGCCCTTCAATCCCCTAAAAGTGGTTTCGCAAGAGGTCTATTGCTAAATATCCAAAAGAGGGTTCCAGGTTGTTCCCGTTGGTGAGGGTTTCCATATCTCAAATTGATCTTTTAGCTTTTCTTTTTCTTGATCATTCAGATTACTCTCTTTTAGGATCAGCATCTTGAATTCGGGAAGGGGTAGTAACGTATTAACAATTTCTTGGGCTGTTGCGTAATCAAAGTTGTTTCTGCCCAGATCGGCGCTTTGAAGGCGCTTAAGCGTTTTCAAGGCATCTAATCCTCGTCTTTCTTTATCCAGCTGCAGTCCTGCGAGCTCTAAATTGATCAGGTTGGGGAATTCTGGAAGCAGCGCAAGCAATTTTGATACAGCTCCTTCTTTTAATTCTTTTAATTTTGGTACCGTTGTATAGCTTGAATTTAATACAAATTCTTTGACAGCTTTCTTTTCATCATCCGACAACGACGCAAGCTCGTTTAACATTTTTTCAAACATATCTGACGTCATCTCTATATCTTTTAAATCGATGACACCTTTTTCAGAAAGTTTTACAATTCTTTTGTTGAAAAAAGACCCTGAAGCTTTTGAAAGGCTTCCTAATCCTGCGGAGCTTTGGCTGCTCAAGAGGGTGCTTGCCATCAAATAAAGCGAAACTTGAAAAATCTTAAGATATCTTGGCATAGAATGTTCCTTAAAAAATAAAATAATTCAATGAGATAATTTTGAATGAAAATCATTAAAAAAGAATTTTTAAGATTGTTGGAGTTTGATCTCGGGCAGATAATTATGGCCCATGCGGTTGATAAAATTCGAAAATCGTCATAAATTTAAAGCATTAGTTTTGATTTATTGTCATAACATTAATTTTATTTTATGAATTTTTTCAGGTCTAATTTTAATAATTATTTAGGTGAATTGAATGCGTAGTATTTCTCGTTTTGTTTTTTTGTCGTTAGCCATGATTCCAGCGCTCTCGTGGGGCGTTGATCTTCCTCTAGATGGCGCGCAAGATGGTACGTCTTCAAATCAACAAGCGCGTCGTTTTCGAGATGAGGTGCAGGTATGTACATCTTTAAAACGCATTAATGAAAAAGTTTTCATTAATGCTATAAAAAAAATTGCAACGGAAAATCCGTCGTTGCTACCTAAACTGATGTTTGAAGTGACCGAAAAAATAGATGGTTCCCTTGCGACTTTTGCGATCGCTCCCAATGGTTCTTTGCGTATCGCCTCAAAAAATATGGAGATTACAGACAACAGAAGCTCCAACGTGTATAAAGGGCTTCAAGCTGCAGGGGTTGTTGATCTTTTCTCGCGCTTTGCAAACGATCTTCGAACACATGTTGAAGACCAAGGTATTGATTTAAAAGGGAAAACACTTTTCTTAGATGGTGAGATTATCACGGATTCTGAGAAAACTTTTCTAAATGGTGCCCGATATAGCGTCGCTCCGACGTTCTATATTTTTGACATGTTTATAAAGAAGGGCGAGGACTTGACAGGGCCCGTTGATCGAATCCCACTCAACCAACGGCAAGAAATTGTACAATGGCTTCAAGGTCAAGCATCAGAAGGGGAACCGGTGAGTTATGTTCCTGTTATAAATTTTTCTTTAAAACCTTTTGATACAAAAGAGATTCTAGACCTTGTACAAGAATGGGAACAGTTCAAGCTTCAGAAAACAGAAGCTGATAAATTTAAAGCGCGGCAATCTTCTGGCAATGACATTACAGAAAAAGTACTAGAAATTTTAAAAAAATTAGCTGACCGCGACACACAACTTGGAGAAAAAAAGATTATTGCTGAAGGTGTGGTTTTAAAATTTCTCAATTCTCCCGATTTTTTTAAAGATTCAAAAGAATATTTTAAAGGTTTAGAAAAATACTTGAAACCTATTTCGTTACTTAAGATTTTTCATCCGGGTCTTGAGAATGAGTACAATCAATTGAATGATGCGCTTAAGGCGGAGCTCAGTAAAGGTAAAACGCCCAACAAAGAAGAAATTGCTCGATTGCAAGATTTAATTAAGAATCATTCCGTAAATGCGGGATCAAAGAAATAAGATACGTAACATTACGTAAAATAGCAGAGTCCCCTCCTCTTAACTTTATTAAGGTTAAGAGGAGGTTTTTTTTGCGTAAAATAAATCCCACGCGCGAGAGAGAGCTATGCTTTGGCCCAGCCAGAAGGTGTCTGTTGCCAATAAATGGGGCTTACACCTTGGGCTTCAAAACGTCTTCCAAAATCTTTTGCTCGTTCCAAGGCTTCAGGGTTTTGGGCTTCATAGATATAAATATAGCGATCATAGTCTTCTAGACATGAAGGGAACATTCCCTCTGTCAGAACTAAAACAGATGCGCCATTGGGCCGTTCTTCTGTGGTTGTGAGCCAAATGGGTTGATCCTCTGGGCGGTTGCCATCTGCTTGGGTCCCGTGGGGCAGGAAAGAAAGGGGAGAATAAGTCCAGCAGGCATAGCTGAGGGATTGAACGCGCTCTAGAGAGCCAGCCAATACAACCACCCGGTGCCCTGCTTCTAGAATCTTCTCCAGCAAGCGAGGCAACGCTTTTTCTAGGGAAGAAAGGGTGAGCTGATAAAAACCAACCTGCATGTTATAGGGCTTTCTCAACTTACTTCAAGAACCGTCCTTAAGGTTGTCCCAAAAATCTTTGACTTTTGCAAAAAAACCTTCTGATTGGGGTTGGCTTTGGCTTGTTCCACCCCCTGCTGCTTCAAATTCTTGCAAGAGATCTTTTTGTTTTTTGGTAAGGTTCACTGGAGTTTCGATTTGAACATGCACGTACATATCTCCCCGGGCGCTGCTGTTCAAGATGCTCATTCCCTTGGCTTTAATGCGAAATTGGTGGCCTGATTGGGTCCCTTCAGGGATTGCAAGGCGTACCCGACCGCCATCAATGGTCGGTACATCGATATTGCCTCCCAAAACTGCTGTGGTCATGGATAGCGGCACACGACAGTGGATGTGAGATCCATCCCGCTGAAACAAACTATGGGGTTTAACCGAAATGAAAAGGTATAGGTCCCCTGAAGGGCCCCCTCGAACGCCCATTTCTCCCTCGCCTGAAACCCGGATGCGAGAGCCCTCTTCCACGCCAGCTGGAATATTAACTGCAAGGCTTTTTTCTTGCCGTACGCGCCCTGCTCCGCGGCAAGCGCCACAGGGTTTTTCAACTTTTTGGCCTTCTCCTCGGCAAGAGGGGCACGTGCGCTCAACGGTAAAAAAGCCTTGTTGGGAACGTACAACGCCCCTCCCCCCGCAAGATTTGCAGGTAACGATCTTCGTGCCTTTTTCAGCCCCAGCCCCTTGGCAGGGGGTGCATTTGACGAGGGTTGGAATTTTGACCTTTGTCTGGGTTCCCCGAAACACTTCTTCCAAAGTTAATTCCATATCAAAGCGAAGGTCTGAACCACGGGCTGCTGAAGATTTTGTCTTACCAGAGCGTTTTCCACCCCCGCCCATCAGCTCATCTAACATATCCTCAAAAATATCAAAACCACCAAAGGGAAAGCCGCCACCGGCATTTCGAAATCCTTGGGCCTGCTCAAAACCGCCTGAGCCATCAAAGGCCGCATGCCCCATTTGGTCATAAACAGCCCGCTTTTCTGCATCGCTCAAAATTTCATAAGCTTGTGAAATTTCTTTGAATTTGTTTTCAGCAGCTTTATCCCCTGGATTGCGGTCAGGATGATACTGCATCGCTAATTTTCGGTAGGCTTTCTTAAGCTCATCTCCAGAGACGTTGCGTGCAACGCCTAAAATTTCGTAGTAATCACCTTTTGCCATCGTATTTGCCTATTTCACTCTGCTTTTCAACTTTTCAAAAAATAAATCAGGCCCATTGTAGCGGTTGTTATGGGGTGACACAAGCAGCTTTTATCTGCTGGTGATCCCAAATCCAAAGCCCTTCTCTTGCTTTTTAAGATGATTTTATTTTAGAATTTTTATAGATTAAAGCGTTGGTTTATTAAGTAGAAAGGCAGAAACATGTTTGAAAATTACACCGAGCGAGCCAAAGGATTTTTGCAAGTTGCCCAAACCTATGCCCAGCGCCAAAACCACCAACAGCTTCTGCCAGAACACCTGCTTCATGGGCTTTTGGAAGATAAAGAAGGGCAGTGTGCCACGCTCATCAACCAAGCGGGGGGGCTTCTCTCTCCATTAAAAACAGCGCTCCAAGACGCTTTTAAAAAAATTCCCCAGGTTGAGGGCCAAGGCGCCGGACAGCTTTACATGGCTTCCCAAACCCAAGCTGTTTTGAAACAAGCAGAAGATTTGGCCCATCAATGGGGAGATAGCTACGTTACGGTAGAAGCCCTCTTAATGGCGCTTTTAAAAGCGCCCCAAGCTGAAACGGCTGCTCTTTTTGCGAAAGCTTCTGTGAAAGAAGCACCTCTCAAACAGGCCATTGATGCCCTTCGCAAAGGCCGCAAAGCTACCAGTGCGAGTGCTGAAGAAGGCTATGATGCCCTTAAGAAATATGGCAAAGACCTTACAGAGCTTGCGCGCCAGGGAAAAATCGACCCCGTCATCGGGCGGGATGAAGAGATTCGGCGGACCATTCAGGTGCTCTCCCGTCGCACTAAAAACAATCCCGTTTTAATCGGTGAGCCAGGGGTTGGGAAAACGGCCATCGTTGAGGGGTTGGCTTTACGCATTATCAAAGGTGATGTCCCTGATACCTTAAAGGAAATTCAGCTGATCGTGCTGGATTTGGGGGCCTTGATTGCGGGGGCTAAATTTCGGGGAGAATTTGAGGAGCGCCTCAAAGCTGTGATCTCTGAGATCACCCAAAATCCAGGGGATATTGTGCTGTTCATTGACGAGCTGCATACCTTGGTGGGAGCTGGCAAGGCCGAAGGCGCCATGGATGCGTCGAACATGCTTAAACCTGCCCTTGCAAGGGGAGAGCTGCACTGCATCGGCGCCACAACCTTGGACGAATACCGCCAACATATTGAAAAAGATGCTGCCCTGGCGCGGCGGTTTCAGCCTGTGTTTGTGGGAGAGCCCAGTGTGGAAGAAACCGTTTCTATCCTGCGGGGGTTGAAGGAAAAATATGAACTCCACCACGGAATTCGGATTACGGATGGCGCTTTGGTGGCAGCTGCAAATCTTTCTAACCGGTATATCTCAGACCGTTTTCTACCCGACAAAGCCATTGATTTAATGGACGAGGCAGCCAGCCGGCTTCGGATGGAGGTCAACTCTAAGCCTGAGTCTATTGATGAGCTTGATCGCCGGATTATTCAGTTAAAAATTGAGCGGGAAGCCTTGAAAAAAGAACAGGATCCCGCCTCGAGGGACCGATTAGGGAAGCTGGAGGAAGAGCTTTCAGAGCTGGAGAAAGAGTCGGAGAGCCTCACCCAAAGCTGGCAAGAAGAAAAGCAAAAAATCACAGGGGTTCAAAAACTGAAGGAACAGCTGGAAAGTGCGCGGTTAGAGCTCGAGCAAGCCCAGCGTCAGGGTAATTTAGCCCGGGCGGGAGAGCTTCTCTACGGCGTTATCCCTGAGCTTGAACGAAAGGTTGGCGAAGCTGGTCAGCATTCAGGCTCTGCCTTTCTTCGGGAAGAAGTGACGGATAAAGACATTGCAGCCATCGTGTCTCGCTGGACGGGGATTCCGCTGGACAAGATGTTGGAAGGCGAGCGGGAAAAGCTTCTTCAGATGGAGTCTCTTTTGCAGGAACGGGTGGTTGGCCAAGAAGAAGCTGTGAAGGCCGTTAGCGAAGCCATGCGAAGGGTGCGTGCGGGCCTTGCTGACCCGAACCGCCCCATGGGCTCGTTTCTCTTTTTAGGTCCAACGGGGGTTGGAAAAACAGAACTGTGCAAGGCATTGGCTGCTTTTTTGTTTAATGACGACAATGCCTTGTTGCGGATTGATATGTCTGAATATATGGAGCGCCATGCGGTGGCACGGCTTATCGGGGCGCCTCCTGGATATGTTGGCTATGAAGAAGGGGGAGCGCTGACAGAAGCCGTTCGCCGGCGTCCCTATCAGGTCATTTTATTTGATGAGGTTGAAAAAGCCCACCCGGATGTCTTCAATTTGTTGCTCCAGGTATTGGATGATGGTCGTCTCACCGACAGCCAGGGGCGTACGGTGGATTTTCGCCATACGCTTATTATCTTAACGTCTAACCTGGGCAGCGAAGTGATTGCGGAGGACCCATCAGGGGATACGGTTTTATCAAGTATAATTCGGGAAAAGGTGATGGTTGTGGTGCGACAAGCCTTCAGGCCTGAATTTTTAAATCGCTTGGATGATATTTTGTTATTTCGGCGTTTGGCGCGAGGGGATATGGATCAGATTGTCGCCATTCAATTGAAGCGCTTGGATGCCCTTTTGGCTCAACAGCACATCACCCTCAAGCTGACGCCTGAGGCGCGCACGTGGCTTGCGCAGGCGGGGTATGACCCAGTTTATGGCGCTCGCCCTTTGAAGCGTGTGATCCAGCGTGCCCTTCAAAACCCTTTGGCGTCGTTTATTTTGGAAGGAAAAATCCAAGAAAAAGGCGTGGTAGAGGTGAATGCGGGACCCCAGGGGTTAACTTTTTCGACCTAAAGTTGGTAACGCTTTTTTCGTAAAATAATTTGACAGTTTGAGCTTAATTTGTTACATTAATCATGCTTTAAAAAGTAGCGTTAAGGTATGAAAAAAAATAAAAAAATTTGGCAAGAAGGCTTTAGTCTTATCGAATTAGCTATCGCGTTAGTTGTCATTGGTTTGATCCTGGGTGGCATTTTTAAAGGTCAAGAGCTGATTGAACGGGGCAGGTTGCAAAAAACCATCTCCCAGATTGCGGACTACCAGCTTGCTCTGACCACTTTTGTGGAACAGTATGAGGCAATCCCAGGAGATTTTTCCATGGCCACAGCCACGTGGGGGCAGCAGGCATCCAACGGCAATCAAAATGGCATTATTGAAGGGAAGGGCATGGAGCGCGGCAGTGAAGCTGTCACCTTTTGGCAACATCTCTTTCTTGCAGGCCTTATTCCAGATCCTGGGCGTTTATCTCAAGGAGAGCAAGTCCATTTTGGCCAAGGGGTTCCTAAAGCGCCACTGGGTGGTGGTTTTACAGTTGAGACAGATCCTGCCCAAGATCTAAAAGGTTTGTGGATGTTGCTGGGTCAAGAGGCTGGAAACCGGGGAAATGGGGCTCTTTTAACACCTGTCCAAGCGATGGCTATCGACAAAAAACTTGATAATGGAGACCCTTTGTCGGGTCGTATTCGGGCTAAGGAAGGGGTTGGCATTTCTGCGGGGCAATGTGTTGCGAACGGGCGGTACGCGGTTCACCATAAAGACCCTGCTTGTGTTTTATATTTTTCTCTCCAATTTTAAAGGGTGAAATGGGTTGAAAACGTGAAAAAACCAAACAATTCCAAAGGGCACAAACCTTTGAAGTATGTGTGGGCTGTTTTTCGAAATCAGGAAGGATTTTCTCTGCTAGAAATCGCCCTAGGGTTGATGCTTTTAGGCATGCTGGGCGGTATTTTTCTTCCTTTTTTGATGAATCAGCAACAGCTTCGAAAAAGCCAGCTTACGTTGCAGCATCAAGAACGAATTATCCACAGCTTGGCCTTGTATGCCACCCTTCACGGAAGACTTCCCTGCCCAGGGAACCCATCTGCTAAGGGAAAAGAGCGGGGGGTGGCGCTTGCTTACTGCACGTCTCAAACTGCCGTTGGGATTGTGCCGTACAGAAGCCTTGGATTGCCTGAGCAGTTTTCAAAAGATGGTTACTTAAATGAGTTTACCTATGGGGTTCATCCTTCCCTTGCAAAGCCGGTGCAGCAAGCCATGGCGCCGGAAAGGTCTTCTGATGATCGTGGATTTTGTGCCAAGATCCATGAAAAAGAACATAAGCATTTTCTTGATGTTCAAGAAGGTGAAACGCCTTCTGTGCGGCAAAGCTTGAAGGGAGGGGATGTCATTGCGTTTGTGCTTGTCAGCCATGGCCCTTCAGGGGAAGGAGCCTTTCAAAAGGGAATCCTTGGAACAACCAGGCGCTCTTTGCACCAAGCAGGACCGTGCAAGCTTAAAAACGCTGATGGAGACCTTGTTTTTTGCGCGAAGCCAACTTCCCAAGAAGCAGGGCTTTTTGATGACCGGGTCAAGTGGGAAACCCGCTATAATTTCGCAAGTTATTATATGAAAGCCCCTTGTCAACCCATACCTCAGTGAGGATAAATAAAATCTATGAAGCCGCGTATTAACATGATTACCCTTGGAACTCGCAATTTAGAGCGTGCAACTGCGTTTTATACCCATGGGCTTGGGTTTCCTCAAATGCCATGTGAGGGAGAGGATATTGCTTTTTTTGAGCTCCAAGGCACATGGCTTGCCTTATATCCATGGGAGCTTTTGGCAAAAGACGCCCTGGTTGATGCTGAAGGGTCTGGATTTAGAGGTTTTACTTTGGCGCATAACGTCAGCGATGAAAATCAGGTAGTCCATCTTTTGAAAGCTGCTGAAGAAGCGGGGGCTTCCATCAGCAAACCGGCTCAGCCTACAGAATGGGGTGGATTTTCAGGCTATTTTCAAGACTTGGACGGCTATCTTTGGGAGGTGGCTTTCAATCCATTTTTTTGGCCTGGGCCCGGAGAGACAAAAGCATGAGTCGTTACATCCTTACGGATGCGCCTGGATGCGGAAAAACATCAGTTATTAAAGCGTTGGAATTATAAGGTTATTCGGTTACCCATGAAGCTGCGACAGACGTTATCGCTGAAGAACAAGCTCTGGGTAATGCAAAGCCCTGGGTGTCTTCAAATTTTATCAATAAAATCTTGGCCTTGCAAAAAAAACGGCAGCAAGTATCAGGTTCTTTAGAAAATTTACAATTTTTTGATCGTTCACCTTTTTGCACCTACGCCCTTTCACTATATCCTGGGTATAAGCCGTCTGATGATTTAGAAAGAGAGATTGAGCGCATTCAAGATCACGGCCTTTACGATCAAAAAGTTTTCTTTTTAGAAAATTTAGGATTTATAGAGGCCACCGAGGCTCGTCAGATAAATTTTGAAGAAGCTTTGAAATTCGAAGCGCTTCACCTGGAAATATACGCCAGATTCGGGTATACGTGTGTAAGAATACCGGCGATGACAATTCGTGAACGGGTTGCTTTCGTGCTTATGTCTGCAATAACACTGTAACGTGTTTATGCCAAGTCCCATTTTTAATTGATCCAAACGCGCAAAAAAGGGACTAAATATCTAGGGCTCAAGCGGAGGGGGGCGACGCCTTTTTTTATGAAGCGCGCCCGCGCGTTTTCCTGTACCCCTTTGTCATCCTCGCGCTTTTTTTTGTCATCCCCGCGGCGGCGGGGATCCAGGGAAAACCCAACCAAAAGCTTAAAAAACGCCCCAAAATTTGAAGGCTGCAGCTTAGGGAAAGCAGGCCTGCAGAGGCGTTGAATCCTAGATTCCCGCCGCCGCGGGAATGACAAAGGGAGCGTGGGAATGACAGAAAAGGGGCGCGGGGAACTTTTTGATTCATTAAAAAATGATTTAAGGAGAGCTATAGGGTGTTTTTAGGCGTTGAAGCCTAGATCCCCGCCTGCGCGGGAATGACAAAGGTAGACCTTTCTTCCCCAATCATGCCCTCACGCAACAAGGGTCTTATTTCATGAGGTAGCTCCTGGATCTCGATATGAGACTTGACAAAATAGCCTAAAATCAGGTTAACCTTGGGTTTTGAGAATGGTGGTGCGCTACCTAGGTAAGATGAGAGACCCATGTTAGACCTGAAATGGATTCGTGAAAGCCCTGCATTATTAGATTTGGCTTTGCAAAATCGGAACTATCTGCCTGTTTCAGAAGAGATTTTGTCTTTGGACCAAAAGCATCGAGGTCTTTTAACGGATATTCAAAAGCTTCAGGCCAGGCGTAACGTCCTCGCAAAATCCATCGCAGAAACCAAAAAGCAGCAGCTTTCGGCTGTGCACTTGATGGATGAGTCCTCTGAGATTCGGGACCAACTGATTTCCCTTGAAACGGAAGAGGCAGAAATTTCTGCTGCTTTAAAAGCACTTCTAGAAACCCTTCCCAATATTCCATCTGCAGATGTGCCGGTGGGGAAAGATGAGAAAGGCAATGTGGACGTGCGGACATGGGGTCAGGTTCCCCATTTTGCATTCACACCCGTTTCCCACGAAATTTTGGGGGAGCGTTTGGGGGAAATGGATTTTGAGCAGGCCTCTCAAATTTCAGGGGCTCGCTTTTGTTTGTTAAAAGGCCAGCTGGCTTTGTTGGAGCGGGCGCTGGCTTCTTTTATGCTAGACACCCACACCCAAGAATTTGGGTATGAGGAGATATCCCCCCCTTACTTGGTGAGAGAAGAGGCCGTTTATGGTGTTGGGCAGCTGCCTAAGTTTGCGGCAGATCTTTTCGCCACAACAGATCGGCGTTGGTTGATTTCAACGGGGGAAGTTTCTTTAACGAATTTAGTTAGGGAAAAGATTTTAAATGCTTCTGAGCTCCCCCTTCGTTATGTTGCTTATACGCCTTGTTTTCGATCTGAAGCGGGGGCTGCAGGAAAAGACACTAAGGGGATGATTCGCCTTCATCAATTTTCTAAAGTTGAGCTTGTCCACGTGTGCGAGCCAGAAGCATCAGAGCAAGAACACGCCTTTTTGTTAAAAGCCGCAGAAACCATTTTGCAAAAATTAGAGCTTCCCTATCGGGTGATGCTTCTGTGCACGGGCGATATGGGCTTCCAGTCCAAAAAAACCTATGACCTTGAGGTTTGGTTGCCCTCTCAAGAAACTTACCGGGAAATTTCAAGCTGTTCCAATTGCGGTGATTTTCAGGCAAGGCGGATGAAGGCACGTTTTAGGAGACCTGGAGAAAAATCTTTGTGTGAGGTTCATACATTAAATGGATCAGGGTTGGCGGTTGGACGAACATTAGTAGCTGTGTTAGAAAACTATCAGCAGGAAGATGGGTCAATTTTGATCCCAAAAGTTCTACAACCTTATATGCGGGGACAAGAAAGGATTGCTAAAAGATGAAAAATTTGAAGGGTTTGAGGACCATTTTTTTCCTGGGCTTGGTTTTTTTGTTGGCTTCTTGCGGGGGGGAGAACTATCCCCAGACAGCTCCGATCATTTTAGGCCCCCATCAAGTTTTGGTGGGTCCGGGTGATACGGTTTATCGAATCGCCTACCAGCATGGTGTGTCAACCCGGGCTTTAATTGAAGCAAACCGTTTGGCATCCCCTTATTTCTTAAATCAGGGGCAAATTTTAGTGCTTCCAGATCCATCGGGAGATCCAGAGCCTGTGAAAGGAAATGAAAACGTTGAGGCGGCAAGTGTCAAAGATTCAGGCGAGGAAGACATGGACAGCTTGAAACCACTTCCTCTAACAGCCATTCCCCATGAATCTGAACCAGGGGATCATCCGCGGGAGGGACTCAAAAACTTGGGTGAAAGGCCTGCACTTCGCCAAGAAAATGTGCTGCCCCAAATGGATGAAAAAAGCGATAAACCCTCTAACCCAAACGCGGGCCTTGGGGAAGAGAAGGCTAGCAAGATTGCTGCACCTAAGGAAGCTTCGGTTGCACCTCCTTCGGGAGATGGAAAATTTCCCTGGCCTGTGGAGGGGAGTGTGATTGGAAAATTTGGCAGAGGGGCCGGGAAAGGTGGTCAAGATGGGATCCGGATTGCTGCGTCAGAAGGTACTTCGGTTAAAGCCATTCAAGCGGGAAAAGTGATCTATGTGGGAGACGAGATTCGAAATCTTGGAAATTTGGTGTTGGTGCAACATAAAGGGGGATGGATCAGCGCCTACGGTCACTTAGGAAAAGCAACCGTTGCAGTAGGAGACACCATTAAATATGGTCAATCTATCGGCTCAGTTGGAAAAACAGGTACAGTTAAAGAGCCCCAGCTTTATTTTGAATTGAGAAAAAACAAAAAACCAGTTGATCCGTTAGGCCATCTTAGGTCATAAAGGAGTGTTGTTGTTGAACAGGCTTTCCTTGTAGGTTAGTTTATGTTGATAAAAAAAGGATAATATTGTAATGATTAGTCAGGCTTTTGCTCAAGGGTCTTCCCTGCTGGGTGGGTTAGAATCTCTTTCTTCTTTCTTGCCTCTCGTTTTGATTTTTGTGGTATTTTATTTTTTTCTGATTCGTCCTCAGCAAAAGAAAGCGCAGCAGCACCGGGAGATGATAGGAGCCCTCAAAAGAGGGGATCGTGTTGTCACCAACGGCGGATTAGTTGGGACGGTGGTGCGTATGGTTGATGAGCGTGAAGTAGAGCTTGAAATTGCTCCAGGCGTTCAGGTTCGTGTCATTCGTGGCATGGTGGCGGACGTGATGGCGAAACCCCAACCTCAACAGTCTAAAATGGTAGAAGATTCTTCTGAAAAGGGAGAGGCTAGCGCTAAAAAGAGTGAGACGCTTGAGAAAGCAGATGGAACCGCAGGGGCTAGGCATGATAAAAAGCCAGCACCTAAGTCTCCGGTGAAAAGCATAAAAAAAACCACGAAAATCTAAATAGCTCTTTTCAGTGAACGAGGTTTGAGGCAGGTTTTTCTATGTTACAGATTCCTTTTTGGAAGCGCTTTCTCATTTTAAGTGTTGCCTTTTTAGGCGTTCTTCTTGCCCTGCCAAATTTTTTCTCAGAAGAACAGTTGGAGTTTTTGCCGAGCTGGATGCGCCAACGGGTTGTTTTGGGGCTTGATCTCCAAGGTGGCTCTCACCTTTTACTAGAGGTTCAAGGGGATGCTCTTATGGAAGAGCACTATGGCTTCATCTTAGATGGCCTCCGTAAGCATATGCGCTCTGAACGGATCGGTTATTTGAACTTGAAGTCTGCCTCTAAAGGTGTTTCTTTTCGCTTGCGGCGCGGGGAAGACAGTTCAAAATTACAAAATTTGTTAAAAAAAATAGATCCAGAGCTCTCTTTTTCCCAGCAAGATGGCATGGTTCATGTGGCTTATGATGCTGCGGCTGAAAAGGCGCTGCTCAAGCGGGCGGTGGATAAATCCGTCGAGACCATCCGTTTTCGTATTGATGAACGGGGAACGAAAGAGCCTCTTATTCAGCCCCAAGGAGATCGCCGAATTGTTCTACAATTGCCAGGAGAGTCTGACCCTGCGCGGGTTAAGCAATTAATCGGGAAAACGGCGAAGCTATCGTTTCAGCTGGTGGAAGGCGTTATCTCTGCTTCTCAGGTTGCGTCTACATCAGTTCCTGCTGACCGCGAACTGTTGCCAGAGTCTGACCAGGGGCGTGGCCGTGGGGGAAGCGAGAAAGTATACTACCTTGTTCGCAAAGAGCGTTTGGTGACGGGAGATATGTTGGTAGATGCTCAGCCTTCCATTGATCCAGAGCGGCACCGGCCAGAGGTTCAGTTTCGTTTCAATCCCCAAGGCGCTAAGCGCTTTGGGGATGCAACCCGGGAAAATGTGGGGCGTTTGTTCGCGATTGTGTTGGATCAGCAGGTGATCAGCGCGCCAGAGATTTCTCAACCCATCTTAGGGGGGGCTGGGGTGATCCACGGAAGCTTTTCCACCCAGGAGGCGCAAGATCTTGCGTTGCTGATGCGCTCAGGTTCTTTGCCGGCGCCCTTAAGCTTTTTAGAAGAACGGGCCGTTGGGCCGGGGCTTGGGGCTGACTCTATCCGCGCAGGTACAATCGCTACCCTTGTGGCCATTGTGTTTGTGGCCCTTTTTATGCTGGTGGTATACGCATGGTTTGGCATTTTTGCAGATTTAGCGCTAATCTTTAACATGTGTCTGTTGTTTGCGGTGTTGTCTCTTTTGGGAGCCACCCTGACGCTCCCAGGTATCGCAGGCATTGCCCTAACCATAGGGATGGCGGTGGATGCGAATGTTTTAATCAATGAACGCATCAAAGAGGAGCTGCGTTTAGGACGCAAGTTGATCAGCGCTATTGACGCAGGGTATCAGCGAGCCCTCGGGACCATCATCGATTCTAACGTAACAACCTTGATTGGGGCGGGGCTTTTGTATATCTTCGGTACAGGGCCCGTGCGTGGATTCGCGGTAACGCTGTCTTTTGGCGTTATCATTTCGATGTTCACAGCGGTCTCTTTGAGCCGGGTTTTTGTTGTTTATTGGTTGGAATGGTTCCGCCCAAAGAAACTTTGGCTTTGAACAACGGCGATGTCGTTGTTTCTTAATCTGGTTTTTGACCAGAATTTTTAGTGGTAGTACTCCGTGAAGCTCAAGATACGGAGCTATATACTACTATATGGATGGGTGGCCGAGCGGTTGAAGGCACCGGTCTTGAAAACCGGCAGGCGTGAAAGCGTCTCGTGGGTTCGAATCCCACCCCATCCGCCAGACTTTTTCTCCTCGGACACGCGTGCGTGCAAAGCGGAAATCCAGGCTAAGATGTATAGTCCCAGAGTGTGGTGGTATGGATCTATGACAAACTTTTCAGGCTCTTCTTGCCACATTTTGATCATAAATTCGCAAGGGGTGAGATCTTTAAATTTTAAGTTTTTTTAGCCGCTTGGCAAAGTTGTAAGCTTTTACGAAAGCAAAAAGATGTGTTTTGAGTTGGTCGTGGGTTTCATCATGATAAGGCTAGAGCAACCTAAAATTATTATAAACATGGGTCTTTAAACATTAGACCTCTTGTCGAAACTCAATCAATGATCTCCCAATTGTAAATTCCAGCGATGAGATTGAAGCGCAAAGCAAATCGTCTTCGCCTGTTTCGATAGCGATCTGAGATAATTTTAAATCGCTTCAAGAGACCGATG
>JBOFKI010000048.1:0-7193 GCA_051657245.1 Alphaproteobacteria bacterium
CAGCTTAGAAGGCACCTATGCTGCTTTTGTGAATGCTTATAATTTTGCCAAGTGGCTCAAAACACTTAAAGGTCTCACCCCTTATGAATTTATGATCAAAATGTGGCAAAACGAACCAGAAAAGTTTATCATTAATCCATACTCTGGGACTATACATCTTTAGCGACCCATTCAGCCGTATTCGCGTTGCAGCAGGACAGAACGCAGGTCGATAAATCCGCAAGATTAGCCACATGAGGCTTTTGCAAGCCGATAATACGCTCACGCAAACCCTCTTCAATCACCGCAGCCACATAAGCCACACCTCCAGTCAAGACACCCTTTCAAGCCTCCAGGTCAGTCCAACTTAGAAACTTTTACACCTTGTTTAGCCAAATATCAAATTGCGTCGGGTGGCGAGATTTTTTTGTATAAAATCTTGACATTTTTTTAAGGCACATCCACCTTTGAGTTTTAGGACAAAGGTGTGGACTTGTGGGTATGGGATTTTATTTTTTGAAGCGTTTGCTGTTGGTTATTCCAACGCTCTTGGGAATCATGATTATTAATTTCATGATTATCCAGGCAGCTCCAGGAGGGCCTGTTGAGCAGATGATTGCAAAAATCAGAGGCCTTGACAATGATCCTATGGCCCGTTTATCAGGTGATAGCGCTGCAGGAATAGCTGTTCCAAGAGGCGGTGGAGAAGACGTTCGCGAAACCTACCGAGCCACCCAGGGCTTAGACCCTGAGCTCATCAAAGAAATTGAAAAATTGTATGGATTTGATAAGCCTCCCCTGGAGCGTTTTATCTTAATGCTAAAGAATTATTTATCCTTTGATTTTGGAGAAAGTTATTTCCGGGATAAACCGGTTTTGAGCTTGATTCTTGAAAAAATGCCTACCTCGTTGACTTTGGGCATCTGGACGACCCTGTTGGTTTACCTCATCTCCATTCCTCTGGGCATTCGTAAAGCCGTTCGAGATGGCACCCCCTTTGATGCCTGGACGAGTACCCTTATTGTGATAGGCTATGCCATTCCCAGTTTCTTGTTCGCTATTTTGTTAATTGTCTTGTTTGCAGGGGGAAGTTTTTGGTCTTTTTTCCCCCTCAGAGGTCTTACATCCCCAGATTTTGAAACCATGGATTGGCTTCAAAAATGTACAGACTATCTCTGGCATATCACCCTTCCAATCATGGCTCAAGTCATCAGCGGATTCGCAAGCTTGACGCTTTTGACAAAAAACACCTTCCTTGAAGAGCTCAACAAACAGTACGTTATCACTGCACGGTCCAAAGGTCTTACAGAACGAGCTGTGTTATTGAAGCATATTTTTCGCAATGCCATGTTGATTGTGATTGCGGGGTTTCCTGCCGCAATTTTACACATCTTTTTTACCAGCTCACTGTTGATCGAAATTGTTTTCTCCCTAGATGGACTTGGCCTTTTAAGCTTTGAAGCCGCGCTAACCAGGGACTATCCTGTTGTATTTGGCAGCCTCTATATCTTCACCCTCCTTGGCTTATTGTTGCATATTTTGGGAGACTTGATGTATACCTGGGTTGACCCAAGAATCCATTTTGGCGCGAGAACAGGATGAACATGGCGTTGTCTCCTCTCACCCAACGACGATTGACCCAGTTTCGGAAAAATCGGAGAGCTTTTGTTTCATTATGGCTTTTTTGCGGACTCTTATTTATGGTCAGCATTGCAGAATTTTTATGCAACGATAAGCCTTTTTTGGTCATGCATGAGGGACGTCCCCACTTTCCCATCTTTTTTTACTATCCTGAAAGCGCATTTGGCGGTGATTTTGAGACAGAGGCTGACTACCGGGATCCTTTTGTTCAAGAGCTGATTAAAAAAAGAGGGGGGTGGATGCTTTGGCCACCTATTCGTTACAGCTATCACACCGTTAACCTCAATTTGCCGACGCCTGCCCCCTCCCCTCCTTCAATGGATAATTGGCTAGGCACGGATGATCATGGACGCGATCTTTTAGCCAGGCTTGTATATGGGTTTCGAACGTCGCTCTTTTTTGGTCTGATCTTAACATTTTTTAGCAGCCTGATCGGCGTTTTGGTTGGCGCAAGTCAGGGCTATTTTGGTGGAAAAGTAGATCTTATTTTTCAGCGGTTTATCGAAATTTGGTCAGGACTTCCTATTCTGTTTTTATTGATGATTCTCGCAAGCTTTGTTCAACCCAATTTTAGTTGGCTCTTGGGGCTGATGCTTTTATTCAGTTGGATGAGCTTGGTGGGGATTGTACGGGCTGAATTCTTGCGGGCCCGCAATTATGATTATGTCAAAGCAGCCCAGGTGCTGGGGGTTTCTTCCTGGCGTATTATCTGGCGGCACATCTTGCCCAACGCCATGGTTGCCGCATTAACATTTCTACCTTTTTTATTGAATCATGCCATTGCAACCCTTACATCCCTTGATTTTTTAGGGTTTGGGCTTCCCCTGGGCTCCGCTTCTTTAGGGGAGCTTTTGCAACAGGGGAAAAATAACCTCCATGCACCGTGGTTGGGAATCACAGCTTTTTTCAGCATTGCAAGCCTATTGACCCTTGTGACATTTATTGGGGAAGGGCTACGAGATGCTTTCGACCCCCGAAAAAATGCCCTGCCGGCTTCTGCACCAGGTAATCCACCCCTTCAAAATTCCCCTGTTGGGCATTCATCTTGAAAGTAGCGCTTATGGCATCATCTGTTGTAAACCCACGCCCTTTGCTGGAAATTCAAAATCTTTCCGTTTCTTTTGCTGTGGAGAAACAGCTAGTGAAAGCTGTCCGAAATGTAACATTTTCCCTGTCCCACGGCAAAACTTTAGCGCTGGTTGGAGAAAGCGGTTCAGGAAAATCCACGATTGCCCATGCCGTGCTTCGGCTGTTGCCATATCCTAAAGCTTTTCATCCTTCGGGGAAAATTTTTTTTGAAGGCCAAGATTTGTTAACCGTGCCTGATGCTGTGCTGCGAACAATCCGTGGAAGTCGCATTGGCATGATCTTCCAAGAACCCATGACAGCTTTAAACCCCCTGCACACCCTTTTTAAGCAAATTGGTGAAACTTTATGGGTGCATCAAGGGCTTAAAGGCGCAGCGTTAGAAGCGCGAATCCTGGAACTTTTAGACCTTGTTGGATTTCCTGAGGGCAAAGACCGTTTGAAAGCCTACCCCCATCAGCTTTCCGGGGGACAACGTCAGCGGGTGATGATCGCCATGGCCCTTGCGTGCAACCCTGATGTGCTGATTGCAGATGAACCCACGACAGCGATGGATGTCACCCTCCAAGCGGAAATTTTAGAACAATTAAAAACCATTCAACGCCAGAGAAAAATGGGATTGCTGTTGATCACACACCATTTGGGAGTTGTGCGACGCATGGCGGATGAAGTCGTTGTGTTAGCCAAAGGCAATGTCGTGGAAAAAGGCCTTCAAACATCGGTTTTTCAAAATCCTAAGGATGCCTACACCAAACGCCTCTTGGCTAGCTCCCCCTCTGGAGACCCTGTTCCATTAGCTCCCAAAGCCCCTACGTTAGCCTATGGCAAAGACCTTTCGGTTCGGTTTTCCCAAAAAAAAGGCTTATGGTCCCGCAGCTGGAAGCACGCGCTACGAAATTTTTCTTTCCAAATTTCAAAAGGAGAGACCCTTGGCATTGTGGGGGAGAGCGGCTCAGGCAAAACAACCCTTGCCATGGCGTTGCTCCGGATGCTTCCCTTCCAGGGGCAGTTTGTTTTTCAAGGACAACATTGGGAAGCTCTTTCAAGGAAAGCTGTGCAACGGCTCAGGCCTAACCTCCAGATGGTTTTTCAAGATCCTTTTGGATCCCTCAACCCTCGCTTCTCTGTGCTTCAGATCATCGCAGAAGGATTGGAAATGCATCGGTTGACACGCACCTCAGGAGAAAAAGAAGCACGTGTTTGCAAAGCGTTGCAGGATGTAGGGTTAGATCCAGCGGATCGCCACCGCTACCCCCATGAATTTTCAGGGGGGCAGCGCCAGCGCATTGCGCTGGCCAGGGCCTTGGTGCTCAACCCTGCTTTGATGATTTTGGATGAGCCCACCTCGGCGTTGGATCTTTCAGTCCAGGCAGACATTCTGGCGCTTTTGAAAAAACTGCAAACCCTTTATCAGCTTTCTTATCTCTTCATCAGCCACGATTTAGCCGTGATTAGGTCTATCAGCCATCGGGTCATCGTGATGCAAGAAGGAAGCGTTGTGGAGGAAGGCCCCACCCATGAGGTTTTTGAAAATCCCCAACATCCCTATACGCGTTCTCTGATGAAGGCTTCGCTGGCTTTCCATCTGTCTTTCCAAGATTCCCCCAAAGGCCATGGCTGATCCAAACCTCCCTCTTTTTTTTCGCCAAACGGCTTCGCCTTCGCTCACGGGTCAGCCGTTTGAGCTTGTCTCCCCCTTCGAACCCGCGGGAGATCAACCCCACGCCATCAAAGCTTTGTTAGAGGGGATTGAACGAGGAGAGAAAAATCAAGTGCTTTTAGGGGTTACGGGGTCTGGGAAAACGTTTACCGCCGCCCACATCATCCAAACGTCCCAACGCCCCGCTTTGATTCTGGCGCCAAACAAAACCCTCGCAGCCCAGCTTTATGGAGAAATGAAGAGTTTTTTCCCCAACAACGCGGTGGAATATTTTGTCTCCTACTATGATTATTATCAACCTGAGGCCTATGTGCCCCGCACGGATACCTACATTGAGAAAGAATCTTCTATCAATGAACAGATTGACCGCATGCGCCACAGCGCTACCCGCTCTCTGTTAGAACGACGGGATGTCATCATTGTGGCAAGCGTTTCATGTATCTATGGTATTGGTGCGGTGGAATCCTATAGCCGGATGGTATTAGAGCTACGCCAGGGGGAGCAGGTTAAGCGAGAAGCCCTTTTTCAGGCATTAGCCCAACTTCAATATAAACGTAACGACTTGGTTCTTTACCGAGGGCATTTTCGAGCCAAGGGAGATGTGGTAGAAATTTTTCCTGCCCACTACGAAGATCGCGCATGGCGCCTCTCTTTTTTTGATGATGAGCTGGAGTCCGTCTGGGAGGTAGATCCCCTCACAGGCGAAAAAATCAAATCCCTTGAACAAGTTGTGGTTTATCCCAACAGCCACTATGTCACGCCAGGGCCCACACTCCAACAGGCTATTGGTGCCATTCGCCACGATTTGCAAAAGCGGCTTCAGGAGCTTGAGGCAGACCAGAAGCTTTTAGAGGCCCAGCGCTTACGAGAACGCACCACCTTTGATTTGGAGATGCTGTCTGCAACAGGCATGTGCGCAGGCATTGAAAACTATTCCCGCTATTTAACGGGCCGCAACCCGGGAGAGCCGCCGCCTACGCTGTTTGAGTACCTCCCCCAAAACGCGCTTCTTATTGTGGATGAAAGCCACGTCAGCATTCCCCAGCTGGGTGGTATGTACAGAGGAGATGCTGCGCGCAAAAAAAACCTTGCGGAATATGGCTTTCGCCTTCCGTCTTGCGCTGACAACCGTCCCCTCAAGTTTGAGGAATGGGATTCCTTACGTCAGCTTTCTATTTTTGTCTCGGCAACCCCTGGCCCCTGGGAGCTGGAGCAAACCCAAGGGGTTTTTGTGGAGCAGGTCATTCGCCCCACGGGTTTGATTGATCCACCTTGCTTCATCCGGCCCACAGAGCATCAGGTGGATGACCTGATCCATGCCTGCAAAGAAACGGCGGCCAAGGGGTATCGCTGTTTGGTCACAACCCTGACGAAAAAAATGGCTGAAGCCCTCACGGATTATCTGGCGGAAGTTGGCTTGAAAGTGCGTTACCTACACTCAGATGTTGACACCCTCGAGCGCATTGAGATTATCCAAGGGCTTCGCAGCGGAGAATTTGACGTGCTGGTAGGAATCAACCTGCTGCGGGAAGGGCTCGACATCCCCGAGTGCGCGTTGGTAGCCATTTTAGACGCCGACAAGGAAGGTTTTTTAAGGTCTAAAACCTCCCTCATCCAAACCATCGGGCGCGCCGCCAGAAACCTGGAAGGCAGGGTTATTCTGTATGCAGACACCCTCACCCGTTCCCTCCAAGGAGCCTTGGAAGAAACCGCGAGACGACGCGACAAACAACAAGCCTATAACCTCGCCCACAACATTACCCCTGAGAGCATTCAAAAAGCTTTGCCAGACCTTCTCAAAAGTGTGTATGAAAACGACCACAGCAAACTTCCAGCTCGCTTGGCAGAAAAAGCGGCTGCTCCCTTTTTTAAAAATGCGAAGGAGAAAAAGGCGTATCTGAAGAAATTGGAAAAACAGATGCTCCAAGCAGCGAGCAACCTTGAATTTGAAGAAGCGGCGCGCCTTCGGGATGAACTTAAAGCCCTCCAAAAAGAGGACATAGAGCTATCCTGAGATTTTTTGCCACTGCTTCTTTTTCACATTATGAATTTTTTTAACCTTTCTAAATTTTGAGTTTTTTTAGCCTGATAGACAAAAATTTACTATTACGAAAGATTTAGTTGATACGCTATAATTAATTGAATTTTTCACGGAATTTTTGATTTTATGTGCGGCAGCTTCCCCTCTTCCTTGTTTTTGAAGCTCGCATTTATTTTCTTAATGACTTCAAAAATTGCCTTTTCTGGCGTAGAGGAAAAGGATCCTAAAACACCTAACAAGGCATCCTTCAAGCCTGGCGTGCTGATTGAAGTGCCTTCAACCCTTGATTTATTACCTTCAGAAATCATCCAAGAGATTTTTCAATGGCTTCGGGCCGCTAATTTAAAAAATGTCCGATTGGTAAAAAAACAGTTTAATGAGCTTGCCACTCAGCTTATTAAAAATATTAATATTCCAAGCGAATTCTCAAATCTAAGCCTCCAAGCGTTTAAGCCATTCCTTAGAAATTTACAACACATTGATCTTCAATGGGAGCAGAAACCATCCGGTGTTGCTTTAGGCCTTTTTCACCATGTGCCCGTTAACATGTTACAGTTAGTTGATAAAAAAATTGACGCACAGGATATCCAGAATCTGGCGCCTCACCTTCCCGCCACCCTTCAAAAGCTTTTACTAAGCGTGAATAATAGACCTCTTTCGAAACCACTTTTAGGGAACTGAGGGGCAGGAACTAACGGAGCGCAAGACCGGAATGTACTTAGGGTACATGAGGATCTGAGCACCGGAGTGACGCACCCATCGGCCCATAAAAGGAAGTTTCGAAAG
>JBOFKI010000049.1:0-1273 GCA_051657245.1 Alphaproteobacteria bacterium
TCTACCTTTTCGAAATTTTCAGCACTCACAACGGCGGTTTCGGTAACCAAATATTCTACAGTCCAACGGTTAGCAGAATCCGCGCCATTATCAACAACTTTTGCATCTTCGAAACCTTTTGCGATCAACTCAGCTTTCAGGGTACGGGCAGCGGCGCGGGATTTTACAGTGATTACGTTTTTCATGATGCTTTCCTTTTTGATTTGGTCGGGGACTATCCCCGACTCGATGAAACCTATTATACAGACTGGATTTTTGATTGCAACAACTATTTCAATTTATTTTGCGCAAGCCTGATTAAAGGCGATGAAAACACCGGAGGCGCAGTCGATTTCGTCTGCTATCTGATTAGGCGTGAAACCTTCATAAGAATTAGAGACGATCACAGATTCGGGCAAATCACAAGCAAAATCAGAGTCACACGCACACAGCAATTCGTATTGTTCAAACCCCTGCTGCCAGCTTTCAACATTGCAAAGGAACAACATTGCAGCGTGACCGATTGCCATTTCGCGAACTTGAGTAGACATTTTAATTTCCTTTTGTTGTTGGGTCAAGGCGTATTCCCTGACCCATAAAGACATTGTACACTAACCAGATTTTAAAGCAACAACTATTTTATTTTAATCTTCGATTCCATCCGCTTCAGTTTCCAGATCATCGATCTCGATCTCGATGTCTTCGATGTCGCTTTCAAGGTCAGCGATCCGATCTTCGATGGTCTCGATATCGTCTGAAATGTCTTCGAGTTCGCCAGCCAGATCCTTGTATTTTTCATCATCTTCTTTATTGATGCCGTCAAGGTAATCATTAAACCCTTGGCGATACATGCAATTATCTTGCTTTTCCATCACATCAGCCATAGACCAACCAAAGGGCAAATCATAGATTTCGTCAAGACTTTGGCGGTATTGATCTTCATAATCGCTTTCGTCAATTTCAAAGGCGGCGAGTTCACGATCTTTGATTTGGTAATCGGCCTTCAGGCTAGACAGGTCACCGCGCAGGGATTCCAATTCATCGCGCTTTTCGGTCAGTTCAACGCGCAGGGATTCGATTTTGGTTGCATAAGACATTTTTGATTTCCTTTTGTTGTTGGGTCAAGGCTTATTCCCTGACCCGATAAAGACATTTTACACTAACCAGATTTTGATGCAAGCTTTATTTTGTGATTACTTTATCGAGTGCTTTATCAATGATCGGTTGCATCATTGGCAAAAGTCCCATTGGATCCTCGTTTTCATCATATTCATAATAGGGATCCTCTTGAATG
>JBOFKI010000050.1:0-4320 GCA_051657245.1 Alphaproteobacteria bacterium
AACAAAAATAAGAAGGCCTCAAACAAACGGAATGGTAGAGAGGTTTAACAGAAGAATCAATGAAGCTATAAGCAAAAAAAACCAAGTTTTCAACACATAGCGGAAGAAATTCTTTTTATTCTCATGAAGCGCGAAATGAGTTTATGATGCAGTTTATTGACGCATATAATAGAACCAGATTACGATGCCTGCAATACTCGGCTCCAGTAGAATTGTTGTACAGCAATCATCAGAAATACAACACGGAAGCGGGGATGACAGGGAAAGGACAACTTTTTGATCCATTAAAATTTAAGTGGGCTATACTTAAACATACATAAGGATCTGGGCACCAGATATAACCCTTTGGCAATGCACCCATTAACCTATAAAAGGATTCGGCAAAAGGTCTAACGGAAGATATTTTTTTTAGGGTGCAATCCTGTTTTTTCTGATGGTTGGTAAGAGACTCCCCCCAGATTTTTAAACACAATACTAAACAAAAACGTATAGCCGGGTTTAACATCCCGGTAGCGATAATAGGTTCTCAAAAGATCAAGCTTTGCTGTTAGACATTCGTCCTGATAGGCAACGCCTACCCCATGGGAAAGGCTTTTCCATTGGGTCGCCGCCGTGTCTTTGTCAAAGCTGAATGACGTAGAAAGCGTCCAAAATTTATGAAATTGAGAAGAAAGCCCCAGGGAAATCTGCTCAACAGCTTTCAGATTAGGGATTAAAGCAGAGGGTCTTAAAAGCAAATAATTGATGGATACGTTGAAAAGAGCTGGCCCTACGATGATCTCGCTTTCGCTAAGTCTGGTGCGTAGTTTTTCACGATCTAAACGAAAACGTTGGTTGATGTGGAGCATGCCATCAAACCCCGACCAAAGGATTCGTCCCACATAGTCTGAAAGATGGTGATCAATCCCTGTACCCTTAAATTCAGGATGTGGGTGGGTAAAAGCATAACTTTGCCCCATGAAAAACAGAAAAGTTCCCATGTTTCGACTGCGATAAAGAATTTGGCCGCCATAGCTGAGTCGGCTTCCATAATCTAGCAAATCGTAACCCGGCAATCGGTTAGGAAGCAGAAGGCTCGTCTCGTCAAATTGATAGCCACGACAATCTTCATTGGGAATCTTGGTAGAAGGCGTCCCTTGGGGGGAGGTCACCAATTGGACGATAGGCTCCACAACAAGGGGAAGGCTTTGGTGTGCAAAGGGCCAGCGCCACTCTATACCAGCTTGGGGGAAAATTCGAGCTGTAACGCCTTGGTGTTTGACAGTTTGGTTTTGGTAAAGATCTGTATCATAGAGATCTCCCCGCAGGCTTGAAAAAAAAGAAAACACCTGCCCCACACCATTGATGTAAGGGAAAAACCAATCTCCTTTTACAAGGATTCGCCTGGATCTGTCTCCTTCCCGCCGGTAGAGGTTCATCGCATTGCCTTGAAAGCTGATAAAGCTTTGGCGCCCTAGGGGAAGCAAACCGCTGTCATAAGCAATCACAGGCAACACAACCGGTGTTTTGCGCTGACGATCAGACGCTTTCAGCCCCATATAATGAATCGCCTGGGCTGAAAAAAAATCTGATTCTGAAAAACGCTCTGCAACATAGCGCGACTCTAAAACAGGATGTGCCGTATGCATGGCTGTTTCCGGCTGCGTATTGAGGAAAAAACGCGATCTTGAATAGCTTTTATCGCTCAAACGCTGTTCTTGGAATTTGATCCGCCACCGTTCATTGAGATGAAACTCTCCTTCTGCGAAAAAATGCCCTCGAATATCTGGGATTTTTTCCTTCTGGGCTGCAGGAGGCTGCGCCTGCACCCAACGGGATTCAGGGGAAAAATTGGTACTTCCGGATAATCTTAATTTTCCATCTTGAAAACGCTTGCGGTAGTCTAAAGCTAAAATGATATGCCGCTTGCTGGTTACGTAGGGCGTGAAGGTGAGGTCTTGATCTCCCGAAGTTTTGCCCAACACCCAATAGTACGGCACGCCCACAAAAGTTCCCAGATCTCCAGAGGTTCCAGCCGTAGGCATTAAAAAGCCGCTGCGTCTTTTAAGGGAAGTTGTTAGGTAGGGAAGATGGCAAACGGAAGCCCCCGCGATCATCAAATTCGCGTCGACATAGGTCATCTCTCCAGCTTCAACATCTTTGACAATCTGTTTTGCTTGGATAGACCATAAAGGAGGATTTTCCGGGTGGTCTTTACATCGCTCGCAAGGGGTGTAAGAAACGTTTTCCATCTCGGTGCGTTTCCCCCCTGCTTTTTTTCTGAGGGATCCTGCTGTAAACCTTTCATTACCTGAAAGGAGAAGGCGAGCTTGTTGACTCAACCCTTCCTTTAAATCACCTTTCAATTCTAAATATTCCGCGAAGGAAACATCCCCCGTTGGTTCTCGAAGGCGCACGTTACCTGATGCAACGACTAAATCTGTTTTTTCGTGGTAAGAGATCTGATCTGCCTCTAGAATGCGCCCCTCTTGTTCAACTTCCACATGCCCTTTGGCAGTTAAAACTCCCAAGCTTTGATCGTAGTTCACATCATCTGCATAGATCATAGCAGGAATGTCAGCGTTTATCTTAGATCGTTTGTTAAAATCAAGGGATTCAATGCCAGCAATGCCTTCCCCTGCTGAAAAACAAACAAAAAAGCTTACTATAAGAATGACCAAATGGTTATGTGGATGCGCCACCTAGACCTTCCCCTCTTCAAAATGGATCAAAAGGATGACCGCCAAAAGAAACGTCAAAATAGCAGGAGCTTGAGATGCAAGAAAAATGGGTAAAGAACCCGTCATCCCTAATGCATGGGAAAAATCTCTTACAATGTAAAGCGCAAAGCAGGCCCCTCCCCCCGTTAAAAGCAAGGGGAATGAGCTTCTCTGGCGCAGAGGTTGAAGCGAAAAAGCGGCTGCCAAAAGAACCATCGCCCCCAACCATAAAACGCGGCCTATAAGGCTTGCTTGCTGCATACGGTATTTATGACTTGAAAGCCCTGCCTGATCCAGCAGCCTGATAATCCCGGGTATCTCCCAAAAGGAAAGGGTGTGGAGGTTTTGGTTGGTACGATGAATATCTGAAAAAGTCAGTTGATGGGGAAGTAAAGTCTTTTCAAACCCTTGGGAAGGTGTCGTGGGCGTGAGCACCCAGCCTTGATACAGAACAAGCCCTTCAGGGGTCAATTTTCCTTCTGCTGCTTGGTAGTGCGCTTGAAATTCATGCTGTCTTGAAAAAACATACACAGAAACCTTCTCCAATTTTTCTTCTGAAGCTAGGTATTTTCCAATCTGATAGATCATATGATGCTGGGGGTCTCTTTTTTGAACCCATACCCCATCTTGAGAAATTTTTACAGAGGCCTCTCCCCCTTGATCAAAATAGACATCATTTTTGTGTTGGTAACGTTTGAATAAATGGGCTGTAATGGGCTGATTCAACGCAAGATCCCAAACACCTATAACAAAAGCAAACAGAAGTAAAGGCCAAGAAAATTGCCAGACGGAAAGCCCCGTTGTGCGCATCACAATCCACTCATGGGTTCGGTTCAAGCGCCAAAAAAGCGCAAGGGCACTTCCAAAAAGAATAAAAGGGAGAAGCTGCTCTAGAAGAAAAGGTGTTTTTAAAAGTACCATCTCCATTTTTTTGGCTAAAGAAAGAGATCCTTTTCCAAGGGAACGCCGCTGGAGCTCTGAAAAATCAAATAATCCAATCAAAAGAAGCGCCATGCCCAAAAAGGAGACTAAGCACCGGCCAAACAAGCCCAAGGTATAGCGGGTCAAAAGCAGGCCTGGCTTCATAAGGCAGCCCCTATCTCAGCAGATCGCTCCAATCGGTGGGTCTGGCAACCATGAAGCCCAAATAAAATAAGAGGACTCAAAACCAGGCCGTAAGCCAGAGGAATCGAAAGACCCAACGTTGTATGTTGTTGGAGCAGGGCTAAACTTGCGCCTTGAATAAACGTGCATGACAACACGCTACACAAAATAGGAAAAGCATAGCTTCGTCGTTGCCCTGAAGCATTAAGAAGGAAAAAAGCTGCTAAAATCCCAAAAGAGAGGCTATAAAACGGAGCCAATATTCTCTGATGTGCCTCAGCTTTGAGCTTTTGATGTTCTGCTTGGGGAAGTTCATCTGAAGGCCACCACAGGTCTGAAAGAGACATTTCATATGGCTTGGGTTGTCGCCTGACAGACGGTGGCGGCAGCTTTAATTGAAGGGTGTACGCGTCAAATTGCAAAAGAGAGGGAGCTGCGTGATGAGGCATCTCTTGTCGCGTTCCCTTTTTTAAAACAAACTGAACTGTTCCGCTTAAGCTCGAACAGAGACCTTCTT
>JBOFKI010000051.1:0-1676 GCA_051657245.1 Alphaproteobacteria bacterium
AAATGCCTTCTTGCATCTTAAACGATGGAGAGGAATAGCCACGCGGATACGCTAAAAATACTTCCTCCTTCCTTGCGGCAACCCACATTCGTTGCCTTGCGCTTTGGCTTAATATCTCTTGACGACACTATCTAAAAGACTTGGACAGCTCTCCAATAGAGCAGGTTCAGCAAATCAAAAAATCAATCTATACAAATCCTGCTGTTGTACAGGCAGTTTATCAAGCTGCTAAAGATGTAACCGAAATTTTTGAGATGAATAATTTTGAGTACAGGCTAACCTTTGGAACGCTTCTTGGCGCTATTCGGCATAAAGGCTTTATTCCTTGGGATGATGATTTAGATTTTTTGTTTTTTATGAAAGATAGGCCAGCTCTGCTCGCTCTGCTACCTCAATTTAAAAAATTTGGGTATACCCACAACGAAAGCAAGGAGCGTCCCAATTTTGCCTTATTCAAAACGGTCACCATGCAAATAGGTCCTAGAAGGACGTCTGTCCAGCTAGCCATTGATTTTTTTCCATATGAATTACAAGGAGATAAATTTACGCTTTGTGCTAATCCAGCTCTGAAGAAAATGTTCCCCAATCATTGGTACTACAAAAGCGAGATTGAAGCCAAGAAGCGTTATGCCTTTGGCCCTTTATCGTTATGGGGGCCTTCTGACCCTATCCCCTATTTAGAGCGTGGCTATGGGGCTGATTGGAATACAATAGGAGCTCGGACCCATACCCATTTGCCTCCAAAGGCTACGGAATTTTACAAATGGACCCTGACCGAAGAGGATAGAAAACCCGCTCTTCCAGCAAAGTCTTTGAGTGACAAAGTCGCCGAAGCGTTCCCAGTTCTTTGGGAAAAAAAGGTTGCTTTAGATAACACTCCTTCTTTTTGGGACGGCTTTTATGCCAAAGACCTTTTAAAACGAGAGCCTTCCTCTTTTTGCCAGTTTCTTCTCAAGGAGGGGTGGGTGAAACCAAAGACAACTTTGTTAGATGTGGGTTGTGGCAACGGACGGGACACCCTCGCCTTTTTCAAAAGCGGGGTAACGGTTTACGGGATTGATATCTCTCCCAAAGCCATTGAAACCAACAAAGATCTTGGAACGCAAGAGAACATGCCACCTGAAACCTTCAACGTGGTTGACGTATCAGACGAAAAGGCCCTGGCAGCCTACCAACATGTAGACCAGGTCTATGGCAGGTTTTTTCTCCATGGTATTCCTGAATTGGTCCAAAAGAAATTTCTAGGCTTTTTATCAACGCTTCGTCCAGGGGCAAAAGTTTTTTTAGAATTTCGGACAGATAAAGATCCTCTCTTTCAAAAATCAAAAAAACTAGCTGGGAACGAAACGGTTACAGACCATTATCGACGCTTTATCAACCTCGCAGAATTTTGGAAGCTCTTAGAAGCCTGCAAATTCAAGCTTGATTATGCCTTAGAGGCTCACAGCCTCTCTATTCAAGGAGAAGACAACCCCTTCTTAGGAAGAATCTTGGCCCACAGGGAGTGATAATCTCTACAGTTGGAGAAACTTTCGTCCATTAGACCTCTTGTCGAAACTCAATCAATGATCTCCCAATTGTAAATTCCAGCGATGAGATTGAAGCGCAAAGCAAATCGTCTTCGCCTGTTTCGATAGCGATCTGAGATAATTTTAAATCGCTTCAAGAGACCGATG
>JBOFKI010000052.1:0-2626 GCA_051657245.1 Alphaproteobacteria bacterium
AGCGCTCAATCGAAAGTCAATTATCAGACCCTACCACGCCACAGCGTAATAAGGGTGAGCTATACGATGAATTGATGACTATCAAGAGACGTGAAGAGATTTTGAACACCAAGAAGGCGGAATATGAGGAAATCTATAATCGCCGAGAAGCTGAAGCCAATATGTTACGCCTTGCTGATATCAATAAAACCATGATTAGCAAGTACCCTGATTGGGGCAATAAATCCGCTGAAGTCGGGGCATATATTGGAAAGTTGGGAATGGATAATAGCGCATTCTTGAAGGCTGCAAACCCTGCCCTAGTTGAAACCATTATCAAGGCTATGAAGTTTGACAAGGTTTATGGGGAGAAGGAAGCAGCAGTAACCAAGAAAGCAGGACTCCGCAAGCCAAAGCCTGTCACCTCCAAATCTTCTAAATCCGCGCCTAAAAAGACACTCAGTAAAAACGAGCGTATCGCACGACAGAAAGCATTACGCGGTGAACTATCACCGGCAGAAATGTTTGCACTGTTGGAAGACTAACAAAGCCCCTTCGGGGGTTTTTTCATATAAGGAACAAAATAGATGGGAAAGAAGAGCAGTACAAGCAGCAGCACAACCCAAAATGATAACTGGCTGATGCAGGGATCTAATAAAGACTTTTTCCAAAACTGGCTATCCGGTCAAATGGGGCAAATCGGAAATGAAATCCCTAAATATGAACTGGAAGGGCTGAACCAATGGCAACAAAGCGCCCTAGACCGGCTAAATGCAGGATCTCAGATTATGGGACAGCTAGGCCAATACGGGGAAGGCATGGGACAGCTAGCCGGTGCCGGTTGGGGTCAGATGCAAGCAGGGTTAGATAAATTCGGCAACCTTTTTGGTGAAGGTGGCGCACTGACTCAGCAAGGTATGCTGGATAGCATGAAAGAATTTTATGATTCTGATTTAGTCGCCTCCCAAACTGGACAGCTACAAGACGCCGTAGGCGAAGGGCTAGCAAGTGCTGTGCAGGGTATCAACCAAGGGGCGAGCGCTTCGGGTGGTATGGGTTCAAGCCGTGCCGGTATAATGGAAGGTGTTGCAACCGAGGGCGCAGCTAAGGCTATTGCAACCGGTTCAGCAGGCATTCAGAACGCAGCACGACAGGACGCATATAACCAAGCAATGGGACTAGCAGGCCAACAACTGGCAGGCGCTCAGGCTCAAATGGGATTCGGTAATCAGCTACTCGGACAGGGTATGCAAGGCGTCGGCGGGGTGTTGCAGGGTATGCAACAAATCGGCAATAAAGATATTATGAATCAGCTATATGCAGGCGGTATTTTGCAACAGCAAGGCCAACAGCAGAAAGAGATTGATCGCCTTAATCAGATGCTGGCCGCAAACCCTGAACTCTATAACATGCAGAACCTGTTACCAATGCTTTCAGCAATGGGCGGCTGGTCAAGTACCACAAACCAAACCGGCACGACCACACAGGGCGGCGGTATGGGTAATGTGTTAGGCAGTATTGCGGGTATGGGTATCGGCGCTATGACTGGCGGAATGGGTAACGTAGTCGGCGGTATGCTAGGAAACAGTATTTTCGGGGGTAAAAAATAATGGATAGTACGCTGATTAAAAATCCTCTTCCTATCGGTCAAATCTTCGGGGTTACTGTCTATTGCTGGCAGTGGATTGAACCTAGCGAACAATTGCCAATCGGGGTTATCGCCCAAGAGGTTCAAAAGACCTTTCCAGAGGCCGTGGAAGAGACAGAGAGCGGTTTTCTAGAGGTTGATTACCAATCCCTGCTAGATCAAGCCTCAAGAGCTTATTTTGCTGATGCTGAAAATCACATGAAAGATAAGATCAGACAGATGGAGCAGCAAAAGAAACTGATTGAAGAGCTTCAAGCCTTGGAAGCCGCAGGGGGTGAATGATGTTTAGTAATATCATGAACTTCGGGAATAACCCTTTTGACTTCCAGCAAGGCGCACTGATGCCAGCCGGTACAGGCTCAAATGCGATGCCCTCAGTTACAGAGTTGGGTATGCAGGCAATGCAGCCTAATTACTCCCCTTCCCCGCAAGATATGGTACAGCTAGGCGCTCAAGCCCAGAATAACGCCCCTGTTATGACGGACAGCAGCAACACTGTGCAATATGGCGGCTATGGTGGCGAATCAGGTGCAAGCAAGTTTGATATGTCAGGGATCATGAACACTGTAAAAAAGGTGTTGAGTGAGCAAGATAAAAGCGCCCCCCGTGTTCAGTTTGCCCCTGCTCAAAGTACAGCAGGCGGCAGATATGACAATAAAGGGTCAATTGCGGCGCTGCAAATGCCTAAACCCCTTGCTGATTATGCAGCACAGTATCAAAACTTTCAGCGATAAATAAGATTAACCCCTCTTCCCTTCCCTTTTATTACAGTGTTAAGCCTACTTAATAATATATTCAATAATTCGGAGTGATTGAGGGGTTATCGATAAACGGAGTATTAACCATGCAAACCACAGAGCAAATGCTGATGCAGTATAGACAGGCTTACAATAGCCAGACTGCGAATATTCAGCAACCACAGCAAGGCCGTGACGATATCTTTATGCCTCAGCGTGAACAGAAGTTTGAAGAGAAGACAGCAGAGGCAGAAGCCCAAAC
>JBOFKI010000053.1:0-6118 GCA_051657245.1 Alphaproteobacteria bacterium
AAAACGTGTCTTTTTTTACACCTGTCAATCTACGAAATTTTTCGCATGACAACTCTTTGATCTGTTCGTATTTCATGGATACCTCCAGACCAAAGCTTAACTTTTTTTTTACCAAAATGATAGTTTCCGAAGAAGTCTACTGTTTTTTAACGCTTCAAGAGATCCATCACGCATCAATTCAAAAATATTTGAAGGACTCTCTTGTTCAAAAATTTCTTGGGAAAAAGCAGGAAATTCGTGGATCAGCAAAAACAATCCTACAAGAGATTTTTTGTTTTCTTGAACGTGCTCGAAGGCCTTTTTCACGCTTGATTTAAATAAATCAAATTTTTTAGCCAGATAGGGGGTTTTTTGTTCAATAAGGTCAGAAAGAAAGACGCCAGGCTGTTGAGCCTTAAGCAATGCGCGCCCTCTGCGTAAGCCCTAAAAGCTGAATGTAGGATGGCTTTATCTGCTTTTGCATGCAAGAAATCATGGAGCGCAAAGCTAAAAGGAGAAGTCTCAAGCACACCATGAACATCTCTCTGTACTTTAGTTGGAAACGGGATGGGATAAAGACCCTTAAGCCAGCAATTTAAGAGAAAACGAACGTTCAGGATAGATTCTCCAAGCAAAGGATAATAAGCATTTGCTAAAATATATTGCCCCAGTTTGTCGTTAAACAAACCTTGAACACTACAGGGAATTCTGCTTCCAATTTGAATATCTTTATTTTTTTCACCCAAGACAGAGAGAGCAGCCTCCATTTTGGAAGGGTTCAACGCAACGGGCAATCCCTTTTTGTCTTTCTGAAAAAATGCCTCAAAAGTGCCCGCTTCAGAGATAGATGGGTGCCCCCAAACATTACGTTCATCTTGGGTTGGATTGCTGAGCAAAGCAGCATAGCGGAAGTGCGCCAAAAAAAACCACGTAAGTGAAACGTTTTCTTCTACAATATTGCGCTCAACCTCTGCTTGGAAGCGTCAGATATGCTGAACTTCAGAGTGCATCTTCACATCGTCTAATAAATAATTCGCCATGGGAATAAGGGAGGGTTGATGTTCTGCTAGAGCTTGCTCTCCCCCTTCTTTATAAAGCTCTCTAAGTTCGTCGATCACCTTCTGGTTGGCTGAAACAAAACGCTGAGTCTCTGGGTTTCGGCTTGAAGGACCGCAAGCAAACGCCTCTTCAGAACCAAGATTTTCACCTGGCATAGCCAAAGCAATTGAGCTGCATACAAGAAAAGTAAAACAAAAAAGATTTTTAATAAAACGACGAGAAGCCATAGAAAATAAACCTCTGTTGAAAAAAAACAAGAAAATTAGTCGTACGGTAGTTTTTATTTATCAAAAAATCAATTTTCTTCCATTAAACGTTCATACATCGCCAAATCCCCTTCAAAGCTTTGGATTGAGCCATTTTTTACAATCCAGAGGGAATCTGCCACATGCTGAAGCAAGTAGCGATCATGGGTCACCAGCACCACTGCGCCTTTATAACGATTCAACGTTGCGATAAGGGATTCCCGCATTTCTATATCCAAATGGTTCGTGGGCTCATCCAAAATCAGTAAGGTTGGGCGATCCGCTGTTAAACAGGCGAAGAGCAGGCGCGCGCGCTCTCCTCCTGAGAGATCGCGCACTTTTTGCTCTGCTTTTTCCTTCGGGAAACCAAAGCGCCCTAAATGAGCACGGATTTGGGTATCATTAGCGGTAGGGAGCCGATCATAGACATGATCATAGGCCCTTTGCTGAAGCTCCAAGGTCTCAAACTGATCTTGCCGATAAAAGGCGATGTTGAGCTTAGGGTGAAGGGTACAACTCCCTTTTTGAGCCTCAAGCTCACCTGCTAAAAACCGTGCAAAGGTTGTTTTGCCATTACCATTGCTTCCCAGTAAGGCGATGCGATCCTGGGGGCCGATCGAAGCCGTCAAATTTTTAAGAACGGTCTTGTCACCGTAACCTAAAAATATTTTTTCAAATGAAATTAAGGGAGGTGCCAAAGCGTCTACTTCGGGAAAGTCAAATGCAATGGTGGGGTCATTCTTTTCCACGGGGATGGGATGCATTTTTTCCAAAGCCTTCATCCGGCTTTGGGCTTGTTTAGCCTTGCTAGCTTTAGCACGAAAGCGGTTCACGAAGTCAACCATGTGCTCCCGCTGGGCATTCATTTTTTTATTAAAGGCGGCGATGTTGGCTTGCTGCATCTCATAGGTTTTGAGAAAGGTATCAAAATTGCCTGCATAACGCTCTACCTTTCCTTGTTTTAAGTGGAGGATTCCATTAACGGTCGCGTTTAAGAAATCCCGCTCATGGGAAATCAGCAAAAAACTTTTGGGATAACGTTTAAGAAATGTCTCCAACCAGGTTGAAGTTTCTAAATCTAGATGGTTTGTTGGCTCATCCAAAAGCAACAGATCAGGTTCTTGAAACAGAACAGCCCCAAGGGCCGCCCGCATCCGAAACCCACCAGAGAAGGTGTGAAGGGGCTGTTGCTGGGCCTCATCTGAAAATCCAAGCCCTTTGAGAACAACTGCTGCCCTTGCTTCAGCTGTATAAGCATCTATGGCAATCAGGCGCTCATAGAGATCTCCCATCCGATTTGAGTCTGTACATGTTTCAAGCTCATGCAAGAGCTCCAGACGTTCCGTGTCTTGGGAAAGCAAATAGGCCAAAGGAGACAGGTCTCCATCTGGCATTTCTTGCTTGACGGCTAAAATTTTCCAATGTTTTGCAAGCTCAATGCGACCTTGATCTGGAGCCAGCTGCTGTTGAATTAATTTAAAAAGCGTCGATTTTCCAGACCCATTTCGGCCCACAAGGCCTAGATGCTGTCCATCGCTTAACTGAAAACTTACATTTTCAAGCAATTGCCTTTGGGGAATGGCATAAGAGACCTGTTGCAGTGAGAGCACCTATTTTCCAACCTTGTTTGATTTCGAAACCTATTGGAAAGCAGCTTAACCCTTGACATCCCGTTCGTCTATGCCAAAAAATAGACTTCTTGCCAAAGCAATTTTTATGGGCTGAAAATATCACATCCGTGGGCTGAACCGGAAGGTAAAGGTCTTCCAACTCTCATATTTATCGAGGGGAAGCTTAAGCGGGGTGCACTGCGGATCTCGGACGGCACGCAACGCGCTTTCCAAACCTGCTTGATAAAAGGCGTGCCGGGTTGAGCTCTGGCCTGGAAGCACTTTTACATTTTTCACCGTTGCGTCTGGGTTCATTTCCATCTCCAACACAACCGATAGATCTCCGGCATCCTTTGCCCCCGCAGGAATCCGCCAGCACCTACGCATCTGTTGACGCAGCAAATCCATCTCGCTCATGCTCAAGGTTCCCACTTCGGGAGCAGCGTTCACCGAATCAGACGTGGGGTCTGTTTCATCCAGAAGCTGATCTATCCCGTCATCTGCCGTATCTTCCAGATTTTTAAGAAGCTCGTCTACCTTGCTCTCAGGACGCGGCTTTTTAGGTTTGGCTTTCTCGTCTTTTTTCTGAGGCTTGGGCTTTTCAGCTTTTTTCTCTTGTTTAGAAGCTTCTTTTGGCTTTTCCGCCGGTTTTTTGTCTTTCTCCTTTTCCTTGAGCTTTTCTGGCTCAGGCTTGGGCTCTGAAGGAGGAAGTATGCCAGGAGCCTCCGGCTCTGGCTTTGGTTTTGGAAGGAGTTCCGGCTTTTTTTCAGGGATCAAAGGCTGTTCAGCAGCTTCAACGGGCTTAGGTTCTTCAGGCTTTACCTCCGGCGCTGGCTCTGGAGGCTTTGGCTTTGGCATGGGTTTAGGTTTTAAGGCTGGAGCTCTGGAGACGCTGTCGATGGGGACAATTTCCACAGGAATGGGGTGCGGCGGCTCTAGGGGAACCTTGCCCCAAGGAAGGTTAACCCAAAAGAGAGACAGGAGAAGCCCATGCAAAAGCAGGGAAAAAATCAATCCTATCGTCAGATTTGTGTCGCGCTTCATAGCCAAACCTCTCCTCTATTTAGAAAGAGAAGGAGATTTTACGCGCTCTCCTGAGACGGGCAACTTAGGCTTTGATCCAGCAGGTTCGCTGATCAAGGCAACCTTGGTATACCCCCCCTGGCGAATCAACCCCATCAATTCCATAACTTGCCCATAGGCAAGGGTTTGATCAGCGCGAATGTAGACAGGCGCGTCGGGATTCACCCCCGTAATGGCTTTTAAACGCGCAACCAAGGCAGCAGAAGGAACCTCGGTTTCTTGCAAAAAAAGCTTCCCCTCTTGGGTGAGGGTTATCATCAATGGGTCTTTTTGCTCAGGCAAAGCAGGCGCATTGCTGCCAGGAAGATCCACAGGGACCCCTGTGGTCATCAGGGGCGCAGCAACCATAAAAATTACTAACAGCACCAACATCACGTCCACCATCGGCGTTACGTTAATCTCAGACATAGCCTGAAATTTACGTCGTCCTTTGGACCTGTTACCAGCTTTAGAAAAAGAAGCGCCCATCTAACGTCCTTCCTCCAGCTGGCGCGAAATAATGGCACCAAACTCATGGGAGAAGGAATCTAAACGGTTTCCATAGCGGTTGAGCTCATTAGAAATCTTGTTATAAGCAATCACAGCCGGAATGGCCGCCACGAGGCCAAGAGCTGTTGCAAAGAGGGCTTCTGCAATGGCGGGGGCCACAACGGTAAGGCTGGTATTTTGGGACATAGCAATGGATTGGAAGCTGTTCATAATCCCCCAGACGGTTCCAAACAAACCAATAAACGGTGACGTAGAGCCAACAGAAGCCAAAAAACCCATATGCTTTTCAATTTGGTCCATTTCCCGGCCTGCGGTAACCTCCATCACCCGCTCAATCCGCTGTTGAAGGGTGCTTCCCACTTCTTTAGACAAGCGTCCACTTTGGGACGTGGAACGCCTCCACTCTCGCATGGCCGCAGCAAATACCGCCGCAAAAGGGTCTTTGGGTTTAGCCCCCGTCCGATCAAAAAGCGTATCAAGAGAAGCCGCAGACCAAAACCCTTCTTCAAACTGATCTGCAAGCTGTTGAAGGCGGCGGATTTTCATCAATTTTGAAAAAATAATCGACCAAGACCAAACAGATGCTAAGGCAAGCCCTATCATGACGAATTTAACGATGGGATCTGCAGAAAGGAAAAGCCCCCACAACGAAAGGTCGTGGACCATTCCCCCCAACGCAGCGCCTTCAGCTATCGGAAGTACAGGGGCGGAAATGGGAACCGGAAGTGTGAGCATATTTGTTTCTCTCTTTCATTTCAAAACAATTTTGGCTTTAAGATAAAGTTGCTGAGCCAAAAGGTAAAGCCTCTTGTAAAATTTGCATTTTTTCGTAAAGAAGCCCCGGCAACCGCCCAGGCTTCCCTGAATCATACATCCAAACCAGTTGGATTTCTATCTCCACAAGACAAACCCCCTCTCGGTAGATATCTTGGCGCAAGGTTAAGCGCGTCTTGCTCAGATGCTTGAGGGACGTTCGCACCTCCAGCGCATCATCCAAAACCGCTGGTTTCAAAAAGCGTAAATGACAATCTCTCACCACCAGTGCCCCTTCAGCTTCCTGGCGCAGCCTTGCATAAAGGATGCCTAAAGCCCTTAAGAGCTCTGTGCGAGCCTGTTCTGCAAAATTCAGGTATTGGGCATGGTACACAATCTTCCCAGCATCCGTATGCTGAACATAAATTCTTATGGGAAACAAAAAATCTTTCACATGAAGGCCTTTCTTTTAGGCTGGCAGGTCAAAAAGGGTCTTTTGCTCCACGGAGGGAAGCCCCAGGTGCTCATAGGCCGAAGTGCTCAGCATTCTCCCCCGAGGTGTACGCTGTAAAAGCCCCTGCTGAATCAAGTAAGGCTCTATCACCTCTTCCAAGGTGTCGCGCGGCTCTGCCAAAGCTGCTGCAAGGGTTTCAACCCCAACGGGGCCACCTTGGAAATGCTCTACCAGATATGTCAGATACTTCCGATCCAAGGCGTCTAAACCCCGACCGTCCACTTCCAATTTCCCCAAAGCCACATCGGCGATTTCAGCATCAATTTCTGAAGCTTGCTGTACCAGGGCAAAATCCCCCACACGGCGCAAAAGCCGAAGGGCAATCCGCGGAGTTCCTCTGGCACGTTTTGCAATCTCAAGGCTTCCACTTTTGCTAAGGGGGATTT
>JBOFKI010000054.1:0-10866 GCA_051657245.1 Alphaproteobacteria bacterium
GGTTAATTTAAATCTAAAATATTTATAGATGTATTTTTTATTTAAATAATCTCAATAATATTGTTATTTTTTATAATGTTATTAAAAATATAATTGATAATATATTTTTTTTTACTATAATTTAATGTGTAATTGCAGTCTGCAGACAAGACAGCTTTAAAGGGGGGTGTTATGGTAGGTTCGGCGCAAGCTTTTTGTTGTTTGGCAGTTTTGAGTGGTTCGGCGTTTCTGTTTTTGGTTTGCACCATACCATTCCCAGGAAAAATTGGGATTTCTAACGCGGCATCTCTTTTTCAAAGGAACACCATTGTAAAAGGCGGGGGTGCGGCTGTTGTGTCTGCTTCAAATGGAGGCTTTCGTCGGCGGACTAGAGCTGATAATAGCGATTTTCCTTTTTTTTCTTCACAAGAACCCTTAACATCTTCCACGTTTTCACAGACCGAACCTCAAGAATTTGCTGAGCGATACCAAAAAGAAAATGAAGAAGAACCTGTCGATATGTCGAGTGAGAGCCTTTCCAAGAGGTTAGCGCAAGGTGCGTCTGATATGAAATCTATTGAGATTACAGAGGCAGTGTTTTCTGACGCTCAAGAAAAGTCAAATATTAGACCTCTTTCGAAACTTCCTTTTATGGGCCGATGGGTGCGTCACTCCGGTGTTCAGATCCTCATGTACCCTAAGTACATTCCAGTCTTGCGCTCCGTTAGTTCTTGCCCCTCAGTTCCCTAAAAGTGGTTTCGAAAGAGGTCTAATGTATATCACAACCTCCTTCGGGCTTGTGTATTTGACGTCATGGTTTGGAAATTTTGGGCTTTGGGTGATTATGCTGCCAACGACTGTTGCGTTTCATTGGGCGATTAATCATTTTGAAAAATTGGATAAACCTAATCTTCAAGCAAGCACTCCGCCTCTACAAAAGGAGGCTGATTCCTTCTCGCAGGCGGCTTAGGAGATAAGAATCAGCCATTAGTTAGCTTTGGGGAGGAAATCTCCTATTTGTTATTCTGCATTTCGAATTTTTTTCTCAGTTCTTGAACATTACTTTTCTTTGGTGTTTCTGGCTTAGGAGATGTTGCTTCAACAGGAGCAGGCCTTGGGGGTTGTTGGGTTGATAGCATCATTTCACCCTGGAGTGCTTTTAACGCATTCAAGGTGGTTTCAAAAAATGTGTTCTTTTCAGTTTCGGTCAAGATACGCCGGCCTGAAACCGTTGCTTCTTGGAACAAAGAAACTAAAGATCCAGCTAACTTTCTAAGCTCTGCTTCTGCCATAGTTACAAATAGAGTTAAAAAAGCCTGGTTGGCTGCTTCTTTAAGCAGAGTTTGGAGATAGGATCTTGCCAAAGCAAAGATAAATATTTTTCTTCTAGCTGTATCGGCAGAAAACGGGATGCTATCTGCATTGTTGATCCTATACATATTTCTTTGTGAAAGAAAGTTTTCGTATCCCTCGATCGCCTGGGCTGTTTTTTCGAGCAGGGGAGCGTTATCTAAAAACCCATGAGCTCCACGATCAAAGAAAAGTGCTGTTGTGGAAGCGTGGGGCGCTTCTCCCATTAGGGAATACCTAACATTGACGAAGTTGTTGTTCAAATCAAAATTGAGGGCGTCTAGTTTTTGCGTTTTTCCTTCTAACGTCTGTTGATGAGACCATTCCTTTAGCCCCAAGCTTAAGGGAATACCAAATTTTTCATTCACCATAAGGATGAAAGCAAGCCTCCCCGGTTTAATCTTGGTTCCTTTTGGGTTTGAAGAAGTTTCCAGATAATCTGGTGGAACCTGGTCTCTGTTAAGACGCCAAACACCTTTTACCAGACTTACGCCTTCATCTGTTTCCCCCTCTAAAAGGGTTTTTACCTCAGTGATTTTCTTATTGTGGATGGTGAGTTTGAGGATAGGCGTTTGTTGATTTTTTTCATCTACTTGCACAAGGGTATACTCCCCCTCAAAAGCTTCGCTGATGGGTTTAAAAGAAATTCGGGGCCGGGTTCCATCGGCATTATGGAGAGCAACCGCAGGGCGTCCAGCTTCTGTCACTGCTGTGCTTGTTGTTGTTGCATAAAGCTCGGGGCTTAGGACAGCGCTGCCTACAAGAGCCATGGTCATGTTCAAAATTTTCTTCATAAATCTAACCCTTTGTTAAAAAACGATTTATTTTCAGTTTATGGGCAAAGCTTTTAAGAAAAAATTAAGAAGAATCTAGATGCCTTCATCTATAGCGGTTAGATCCATGGTGCAAGTGTTTTTCTAGATGCATTTTTTGCGTTGCGTGTGCTATAATTTTTGTCGGTAAAAGATAATGAGAAATTGGCAGGAGGCGGCTCCATGGCGTCCACGCTACATCCAAAGCAAAAACATCCCTACCACTTGGTTGATCCAAGCCCATGGCCTGTAATGGGTGCCCTGGCAGCCTTTATGTTGGCCCTGGGACTTATTTTGTATATGCATCACCACGAATTTTTTGTGTTGGGGATTGGTGTGACGCTGGTGCTGATGACAGCGTGGGGGTGGTGGCGAGATGTTTTGAAAGAATCAACGGCAACCTATCACACGCCCGTTGTTCAAAAAGGGTTACGGGTTGGGGTGGTTTTGTTTATCGCCTCAGAGGTGATGTTTTTTGCGGCTTTTTTCTGGGCTTTTTTTGACGCAAGCCTGTTTCCGCCTGAAGCCATTGGGGGCATGTGGCCTCCCAAACAGATCAAACCCATTGACCCGTTTGATCTGCCCTATTTAAACACGCTTTTGTTGTTGCTTTCAGGAACCACTGTCACCTGGGCGCATCAGGCGCTGTTGGAAAAGCGTTATAAAGAAGTCACCCAAGGGCTTGGGTTGACCATCGTGTTGGGCGTGCTTTTTTTGGGGGTGCAGGTCTATGAATATATCCACGCTGGCTTTCCTTTTAAGGGAAGCATTTACAGTTCAACCTTTTATATGGCCACAGGGTTTCATGGCGCTCATGTGTTGATCGGTACCATTTTCTTAGGGGTTTGCTATAGGCAAGCCTCCCGCGCTCAATTTTCTCAAACCCATCATGTTGGGTTTGAGGCGGCTGCGTGGTATTGGCACTTTGTGGACGTTGTGTGGCTTTTCTTATTTGTATCCGTTTATTGGTGGGGACAGGGATAGGTGGCTTTTTTTCGGGGTATTTTTCTGAAAAACCCGCTGGTTTGGTTTGGGCTTGTGGTAGAGCTGATCTTGGTGAGTCTGGGTGCTTGGCAGTATGGTCGCTGGGAAGAGAAAAAAGCAAAGCTAGAGCATTTACAGGCCCAATTCTCTCAAGCTCCTGTTTATGGGGAAGAGCTTTCTCAAGATCTTCAGTTTGTATTTCGGAAAGCTCGGTTAAAGGGCCAATTTTTGCATCTTGAAGAGAAGCATTTGCAAGCCCGTGTAGAAAAAGGGCGCGTGGGGGTTCATGTTGTAACGCCTTTCCGTTTAGACGACGGGCGCGTTATCTTGGTAAACCGCGGGTGGGTTACATCAGCAGGGCTGCCTTTTTTTACGCGTCCTCGCAGAACCGTTCCCCTTGAGGGCGTTATACTCCCCCTTTCGCGAATGAATTTGTTTACGCCACAAAATGATCCTGCCCAAAATACGTGGTACCGTTTGTTGCCTGAGGAGATGTTTCCAGGAACGTCATTTCAACAGACTTACCTGCGTGTTTTGCAACCTGGAGAAGATGGACAATCGCTTCTCAAAGCCCAAGGCTTATCAACCTATCAACATCACGTTGGTTATATGTTGACCTGGTGGGGGTTGGGGATTGTGCTTCTTATTTTTATCTTAGGGACAATTTTTTATGATAAAAGGAAGGCGCGTCAACGCACTATCCCTAATCTTCCCTAAATTTTAAAAAACTCAAGAATCGTTTAACTTTCTCCTTTTATGTTTTCTCTCGTTGATAAAACCAGAGGAGAAAAAGGCATGTTGCAAAAATATTGGATAGCTGTTTTGTGGGTTGCTGTTTCAAATATGGCTATAGCAGCCTCCCCTGAAGGGATGGAGCAATGCAGAGTCGTATCAGTAGATAAATCTGTTGGGTTGATTAAAGCGGGAAAAGCGGATGGCATTGGTTCTACAGGAATTGGCAATCGTTATAAAGGCTTAAATATTGATGGAGAATTAAATGCTTATATTTGGGTTCCAAGTGGGATGTGTAGAAAAATTAACGCAGGATATATCAAAGACATTCCCGAAGAAATACAAGAGAAACTTTACTTAGATGCGTTACCCAAACAAGAAGAAAATTGAAGCTTTGATGACGCAAGGGGCGCCCCGATTTCTGAGAAAAAAGCTTAAGTAATTTCTAGATGTTTATGTTTAGCCCCTTCTCTTAACTAACATATTTCTCCGCCGGAGGAATAATGAAGTATCTCTTTTTGTGCCTATAGTAAAATTAAAATGATTTCGCTATGGCATTGTTAATATTTTTCCATCTCCGTCCCTCTTAGTCCTTCCTTCCCCCTGCCTGAATTTCCACCCAACACCTTCTACAATTTTTCCGCTGGAGTCTCTAAAATCCACCCATGAAATGGGGGCTTTGCCTGGTTAGAATGATGCTATTTTTACAAACTTAAAACGTTTAGCAAATTAACCAGAGCGTAACCAGACCGACCCAATTGCTCCATGCTTTGTTTGAGGCGCGCTCCATCTATAAGGGCTGAAGGCTTGGCAGAGCGGATGGGCCTTTAAGCGTTCTTTTTCGTCACAATTTAAAAGGACATCTTGGATAGGGCCTATTTTCTGAATGTTACTCTATGATAGACCTTTCTCTCATCATCACGTTCTTAGGCAATGTTCTTAGGTTTTAAAGTAAAAGAATTTTTTTTTGAATGGAGAAAGAGCAAACTATACACAGGTTCAAAGTAAAAGAAAGCGTATGGTTAATTACCTTGAATATTAATTGTTTTTTAATTTTTCGAGATTCTTTTTTTTAACATAATCTCTAAAAAGATAGAGAAAACCTGGCGTTTTTGTTTTTTTAGAGAGTGATGCTTATTTGTGCAAATACGCGAAAATCGCCAGCCTTCCTTTCTGGAAGAAGTTTTACCATGATTCATCCCCAGAGTTATCCACAGATTCCGTGGATATCTTTTTTTAAAAAAAACTTGACATTTTTTTTTATTCTTTTTCTATAGCCATCATGGACGTCTCCTCCAAAGCTTTACCTGAATCCCTTGAAAAAGGCGCTGCAGCCATCCAAGAAACAGGCAGATTGTTGCCTGAAACCCCTGGCGTGTATCGCATGCTAAGTTATCGAAGTGAGGTGCTTTATGTCGGAAAAGCTAAAAATTTAAAGAGAAGGGTCTTAAGTTATACACAGACCGACAAACTATCTCGTCGAATCAAGCAGATGGTGGCCCAAACTGATAAAATGGAGATCGTTCACACCCAAACCGAAGCCGAGGCTTTGCTTTTAGAAACCAATCTGATTAAGAAACTTTCGCCACGTTACAATATTCTTTTTAGAGATGGCAAAACACGTCCCTACATCTTCTTGAGTGACGGGCCATGGCCTCTCCTCACAAAGCGCCGAAAAAATGACCCCGCAAGGGGTGATTATTTTGGTCCCTTCGCATCGATCGATGCGCTGCAAGAGACTTTGTCAATTCTCTATAAAGCCTTTCTAATCCGATCTTGCCCTGATACGGTCTTTGCTAATCGAAAGCGTCCTTGCCTACAATACCACATTAAGCGCTGTAGTGCGCCGTGTGTGAATAAAATTATGCCCGAAGCCTACAACCAAACTGTCCAGCAAGCTCGCGCTGTTTTATTGGGAAAATCGAAAGAAGTTCACGCAATTCTGGTGAAGGAAATGGAGACAGCGAGCGATGCCAGGGCTTATGAGCGCGCAGCGTTGCTGAGGAATAGAATTCAGGCCTTGGCTAAAATTCAGGCGCACCAATCGATTTATACCCAGGCTTTGAAAGATGGAGATATCTTAGGGCTTGCCTATCAAGCAGGCGTTTGTTGTATCCAGGTGTTCTTTTTCAGAAATGGGGGTAATTATGGGACACAAACCTTTTTTCCTAAGCAAAGCCAAGAAGAAAATCCTTTGACAGTGTTTCAGGCCTTCATCGCTCAATTTTATGAAGGCGTTGCGCCGCCGCCTGTTATTTTGTTAAGTCACAACGTTCCGGAAATGCATCTACTGGAAGAAGCCCTTAGCCTTCGGACAGCCACCCCAGTGAAGCTGCAGATTCCTAGGCAGGGAATCAAGCAAAAGATTGTTCAACAGGCGCTCCGCAATGCGGAAGAAGCGCTGGGGCGACATTTGGCTCAAAGAGAGTCTCAGCGGGCAATAGGAGAGACCCTTGCAAAGGTTTTTGGGTTAAAGTGCGCGCCCCAGCGGATAGAGGTCTATGATAATAGCCATCTCCAAGGAACCCACGCTTTTGGTGCCATGATTGTCGCAACCTCTGAAGGCTTTCTGAAACAAGCCTATCGAAAATTTCAAATCCATCAAACCAACGTGGGCGATGATTTTCAGATGATGCGAGAAGTTATGGAGCGTCGGTTTAAAAAAAGTCTGGAACAAGATCCAGGTCGACAAAATCTTGAATGGCCAGACCTGCTGATTGTGGATGGGGGAAAAGGACAGCTTTCGGCTGTCCAAGACGTGCTTACAAATTTAGGTCTCCAAGATATTCCGTTGATCGCGATGGCAAAAGGGCCTGATCGAAACGCGGGACATGAAATCTTTTACCAAACAAATTCCCCGCCGCTTCAGTTGGATTTCAAAGATCCTGTTCTCTATTATTTGCAACGGCTGCGGGATGAAGCCCATCGTTATGGGATTTCTGCCCACAGGCAAAAACGCCTCAAAAAAATGAGTGAATCTGGCCTAGAAGAAATTCCAGGCGTTGGCAGCGTTCGAAAAAAACTTTTGATACGTTATTTAGGGTCTTTGGAGGCTGTACGAAGGGCCAGTGTGGAAGATCTCCAGGCTATACCAGGAATTCACGCAACCCTAGCAAGAAAAATCTTTGCTTATTTTCAAAGCGGTGCTACATAATGCATGGAATAGTTAATTTTTAGTAAAAAAGAGTGATTTGCGTGGTGCATCGCCTCCCTCATCTCCCTAATATCTTGACATTTTCAAGAATTGCAGCGATCCCACTGATCATGTTTTTTTTCTATTACCCATTCTATCTTTCTTCTTTGCTTGCAGCGCTCTTGTTTGCCGTTGTCTGTTTAACTGATTATTTTGATGGATATTTGGCAAGGACCTATCAAAACGTCTCAAGACTAGGGGCTTTTCTAGATCCAGTTGCAGACAAAATTTTGGTAGCAGTAACCCTGTTGATGCTGACAGATTCTCGCACCATCCAAGGCATTTCAATTGTGCCAGCAGCGCTTATTTTATCGCGGGAAATGATGGTTTCAGGTTTGAGAGAATTTTTAGCAGCGCTGCATGTATCCCTCCCCGTCAGCCGTTTCTCAAAATGGAAAACGGGATTGCAAATGTTTTCTTTGGGGTTTCTTTTGCTTTCCCGAGAAATTGCTTTGGCTGATTTTTTTCAGTCTATTCTCTTTTCTGCAGGAATCTATATCCTTTGGATCAGCGCTTTTCTAACTATGATGACAGGGTATCACTATATCAAGGCTTGCAAAGTTTACTTTGTAGAAGGCTCGCGCTAATTTTTGAAAAAGATGCGGTCCCTAGATTGCATAATAGGAAAAACATCTTTAAAATGAAAACGCTGGGAGCTTTCTTAGAAAATAATCTATTTTTCAGACGCTTCCTTCTGTGTGAGACTTTCCTATTACGAGTCGTGCCTCAAAGTAGGAAGGGTTATTGACCCATTAACGCGATTTTTCCGGCCGAACAAGAAAAATTATAGAGGAATAGAAACCATGACACGTGCCAATGCACATCCTGAGATAAACGATGAAGATTTTGAAAAACTTTTGGAAGATTCTCTCAAACAACGTGATATTATTGAGGGACATGTTCTGAAAGGACGAATCGTTGCCATTGAAAACAACGAAGTCTTGATTGATGTGGGCCTAAAATCCGAGGGACGCGTTCCCCTTAAAGAATTTTCAATCTCAGGCCAAGACCCCCAGTTGAAAATTGGAGATGAAGTTGAGGTTTATCTAGAAAAAGTCGAAGATAAAAACGGCCAAGCCCTTCTAAGCCGTGAAAAGGCTAAGCGTGAAGCTGTTTGGCAACAGCTAGAGGCTTGCTCGAAAGATAACCAATATGTGGAAGGTACGATTACCCATCGCGTTAAAGGTGGGTTTACGGTTGACCTTGGGGGGGCTATTGCTTTCTTACCAGGCAGCCAGGTCGATATCCGTCCTATCAAAGATGCAAATCCATTGATCGGCGTTACTCAGCCTTTCCAAATCTTGAAGATGGATCGTGCCCGCAGCAACATTGTGGTCTCCCGTCGTAGCATTATGGAAGATTCACGCGCAGAAGCTCGCACTGAACTGGTAGCTAACCTTGAAGAAGGTCAAGTTATTGCAGGTATCGTAAAAAACATCACAGATTACGGTGCTTTCATCGATTTAGGTGGCGTCGATGGCCTCTTGCACGTTACAGACATTGCTTGGAAACGTGTGAATCATCCAAGCGATGTGTTAACAGTGGGCCAAACAGTAACTGTGAAGATCGTTCGTTTTAACCGGGAAACTCAACGAATTTCCTTAGGCCTCAAACAGCTGGATTCAGATCCTTGGGAGAAAGTCGCAGGACGTTTCCCCATTGGCTCTAGGATTAAAGGCAGAGTCACCAATGTCACAGATTACGGCGCATTTGTGGAGCTTGATGAAGGCATTGAAGGCCTTATTCACGTTTCCGAAATGGTCTGGAGCCGGAAAAATATTTCTCCAAGCAAAATAGTTTCCACCAGCCAAGAGGTTGAAGTTATGGTGCTGGATCTTGATATGACAAAAAGGCGAATTTCTCTAGGCCTCAAGCAGTGCACAGAGAACCCTTGGAGCAAAATCATAGAAAAATATCCCTCTGGTACTGTTTTTGAGGGTGAGGTTAAAAATGTTACAGAATTTGGACTTTTTGTTGGCATGACTGATGAAGTGGACGGCATGGTTCATCTTTCTGATCTGTCATGGGAAAAACCTGGAGAAGAAGCTTTGACAGCCTACCAAAAAGGTATGACCATCCAAGTGAAGGTGCTGGACGTTGATGCTGAAAAAGAACGCATCAGCTTGGGTGTGAAGCAGCTCACCGCAGATCCTTATGAATCCAAATTAGGTGATTTCAAAAAGGGCGCAGTGGTGACGTGTGAAGTCCTAGAGGTCTTGGAAGCCGGGATTGAAGTTTCCCTTTCAGGGGGCTCGACAACAGGGTTTATCCGAAAGGGTGAGCTATCACGGGATCGGAGCGAACAACGTTCGTCTCGCTTTGCCGTAGGAGAAAAGGTAGATGCGAAAATCATTGCGTTTGATAAAATCTCTCGCAAGGTCAACCTCTCCATCAAAGCGCGGGAGATTGAGGAAGATCGTCAAGCCCTCGCAACCTATGGTTCTTCAGACAGTGGCGCCAGCTTAGGTGATATCTTAGGTGCTGCGATGAGCCGTGCTCAAGAAAAAGCCCGCAACGAAGCAGAAGACGAAGCCAAGGCAAAAGATTAAGCATTACTTGGTTTGATCAAGACTCGCCTGGAAGCCCTCTTTCATGAGAGGGCTTTGGGCGGGTGTTTCATAAGGAATATGGCATGCCCCCAGCTATTGCTCCGTATACGTCGGATCTGGGGTGAGAGGTGCTGTTTGGCCACTTGGCTTTTCTGGGATGAAGGGTGGCGTCCGACCTTCTGTTTTTTGGCGGTATGCAAGGCATTTATTATAGCTTTTTGGAAAATGCTCCATACATTCCCAGCGCATGTGAGATCCTGGAAGACAGGACTCTCTCTCACATTGAATAACGCTTACAGCCCTTCCGTCTGGTGCGTGACCTAAATTCAAGCATACAAAGCCTGCTGCAGCATAAACATAGTGCTTCATGTTACCAATCTATCCTCCGCTCTGGAATGGTGATTCTGTAAGCTTCAGGCACGGGTTGTTCTGAGACGATTTCAGGTGAAGCTCCCATTCCATGGATAGGAACAGATGGTGGGGGACGCATCCTTGTATCCAAGGGTTCTAAGGGCTTTCGATAAGGCGGAATGTTATCAGGCCCCATATTCTGAATTATGCGGGGACCAGGTGAGACGCCTTTTTCTATAATGACAAGAGGTTTTTCTTCTAATTTTTTCTTTTCTAAGGCTCCTTCATAGGCTTTCTTGCAATTTACAACAGTATCTTTTGGACAAGCGTCTAGACACAACCCTCCAAAGGTCTTGCTGGCAGAACAAGCGCCTGAAGTACAAACAAATTTGCAAAAGGTATTTTTTAATATAGCCAAATCTTGTTTCAGATTCGCTTTATTGGCTTGAGCCTTTGCGTTTTGTTGCTGGCAAGCCCCCAGCTTTGAAGGCTCACACCCCTTACATGCTTCATGAATGAAATTCAGCCGACACCACATTCCTTTGTTGCCCTCACATATTTTTTCGCAAAACGTATCTTTTGACCAAGCGTTGTTTCCCAAGTGCAGCGCTAAAAGCCCCCCTAAAAGATAGGTATATTTCTGGCCCATGATTGTATCTCCCCTTATTTTTATTACATTGTTTTTAAATATTATTTTTAGAATAAAAAAAATATCTTAATAAAAAATAAAGGATCTAGGCTACATGTATAATCCCAGATTGTGATGGCGTAACATGCAAGAAATTACCATCGAAAGAGAAACTATGGGGCAGGTATTAGGCCGTGTCCTCAATTGAGCCAAATGACGATGGAAGCCAAGTGAATGGCCCCGAGGAAATTGGTAGATGTTTTGTCATAACGCGTTGCCATAGCGCGG
>JBOFKI010000055.1:0-10520 GCA_051657245.1 Alphaproteobacteria bacterium
GTCTCAAGCGTTTGGGGATAACAGTTAAAAAAAAGCCTCAAGCATCCCAAAGCGGATCCCGTCAAACGGTCTATATTTTGCCAAAAACTTGAGCAAAAAATTGCATCTCCAGAACGTGCCTTGGAAAAAGCTATCCCCCTTTTGTCATCCTCGCGCAGGCGGGGATCCCCACAAACATGACGCTTCAGTAGCAGTGCCAGCTGGTAGGATTGCCTAGATTCCCGCTTCCGCGGGAAGGACAAATCGAGGCGGGAAGGACAAAAAAGGTGGCGAGGATGACAAAGAGGCAGGTTGATGACAAAAGGGGGCTCGAAGGGCCGAAAATGTTATCGGCGCCCTTTTGAGCGGCGTGTTGCTGACGGCCAGCCTCTTTCAAGCTAACATCAACACAGACACTTTCACTGCCTGGGTGGCACAAGACCTCCTTCCAAAATTGCCTCAAAATAGCGCGGGGGTGATGGACCATGCTGCGTTTCATAAAGGAGCTTCCATAGACCTCTTGTCGAATCCTTTTATGGGCCGATGGGTGCGTCACCAAAGGGTTATATCCGGCGCCCAGATCCTCATGTCATTAAGTACGACTGAGAAGGTCTTGCACTCTGTTAGTTCCTGCCCCTCAGTTCGCCTCAAAAGCGGTTTCGACAAGAGGCCCATTGGTTATTTGAGCCTCTTGAAAAATATGGCTATCCAAAAGATGTCTTACAAAATCCACACCATCCTTACCGATAACGGCATTCAATTTTCCCACAGGAAAGTGGATCAACATGCTTGGGATGCATGTGTTTGAGCGTATATGTCCTGACAATCAACTTGAGCACCGTCTACAAAAATCGCTCATTCCTGGACCAACGACCAACTTAAGCGCATGAACAGAACCCTCAAAGAAGTAACCTGAAACGCTATCATGATGAAACCCATGACCAGCGCAAAACACATCTTTTTGCTTTCGTAAAGGCTTACAACTTTGTCAAGCGATTCACTAAACACCTAGCGTGTATCAGAAGGTGACGACGATACGAAATTTCCACGCGCTGAGGCTATTTCAACTGTTTTATTTAACTGTTCCTCTGTGCAAAAACCAAGGGTTACAGGATGACGAGGTTTTATATTGTTAGTGTTCACATGGGTTTTATCCCGGATAGCTTGAACAGTTTTAGAGGTCGTGCTCAACAAACGACAAATTTGATGGTCGCTGAGGTTGGGATGGTTTTTTAACACCCAAGCAATCGCATCAGGCCTATCTTGGCGTCGCAAACGAGGCGTATATTGTCGTTCCTTTTTCTTTGGAGAAAATTGAAAATGCTCCATGGTTTGAAACTGCAGGCTAGCTGAAGGATCTTGCTCACAGCGGGTAATTTCTTCCCGGAGTATCTCTCCAGTTAATAGAGGACTTTCGCCTCTGATTGCGCCTATCCCTGAATCATCCGCAAGGGCCTCAACCTCAAGAATATTCAAGCCGCAAGCATCAGCAATTTGCTGAAATGTCAAAGAAGTCTGCTCAATAAACCAAACAGCTGTCGCCTTAGGTTTTAAGGGCTTTAGGACCGATACCTTCATTTGTAACCTTTAAGTTAATTCATTTTGGGCTTTTTGATTAGGCTCCTATAAACAAGATTCAAGAAACTAACCCATGCCTTCCCCTTGTGAAAAAGGAAAAATTTCACCCTTCAGTATAGTAAAACCCCTTCAACAGAATCAACTAAAAAATGATTAACCCCGTATGATATTTCACGCAATCACCTAAGGGATCAAAAAATACAAGACACTGCTTTATTATCTCTGCTACAAAGAGTTTAAGATCGCAAGGCTAGAGTTCATTCTTTAGCAAAAAAAATCTAGGAGAGACGTTAAGATGAGTCAATGGGTATGTATGGGCGCTTTGGTCAAATGTTCTTGTGGGGCTATTCCAACACCTTTAACGGTCTTGCCAGATAAGCGAACGCTTGTTTCTAAACGCCCAGCCGCGAACATCTCAGATTCTAAGCCTTTTTTAAACATTTTGCCTTTTGGAACCTGTAGTTCCCCAGGAAATCCTGTCGTGTTAGCCATGGGGCAAGCGCCCTGCACCCCTGTAACGGTTTCTCCCTGGTTGCCGGGTTCTCCAACCGTGATCGTAGGGGGGCTGCCTGCTTTGAATAAAACCTCAAAAACCTTTTGCGCATTTGGAGGGGCGATAGAGGTTCTCTTCCCAGGACAGGTTCAGACTTCTGTCCCTTAAAACAGCTATTTCTTGTTCCTATAGGGATTTTTGGAAGTGTGCATCTGAAGCCGCAAAGGGATTCCCCATAAATGAAAGGCTTCCCGAAGACGGTTTAACAGATAGCGTTGGTAAGATTCTGCCAAAGCATCCAGCTGATTCCCGAACAGCGCAAAGGTTGGGGGGCGCGTCTTGATTTGGGTGATATATTTAATTTTGATACGGCGTCCATTGACCATAGGGGGTGTATGATGGGTCAAAATTTCCTCAAGCCAACGGTTGAGAGACCCTGTCGTCACGCGGGTATCGAGGAGGCTTTGCAACCGGACGGCCTGCTTGATCAAAGCTGTGAGGCCTTTTCCTTGCAAAGCAGAAACCGTGAAAAAAGGAAGTCGTTTCACTTGGGGTAGCAAAATTTCTACCCGTTCCTTGAAAATATTTAAGGTTGTTTCGGGGGAGCTCACCTGATCCCATTTATTAAAGGCGAGGATCAGCCCTCTTCCCTCTTGAATGGCATGGTCTGCTAACGTTAGGTCTTGCTTCTCAAGGGCTTGGGTTGCGTCCAGCACGAGAATAACAATATGAGCAAAGCGAACGGCTTGGAGGCTATCACGCACCGCCATTTTTTCCAGCTCATCCGTAATTCTTCCCCTTTTTCGCAACCCGGCCGTATCAATCAGCTTGATAGGCTTCCCCCTATAAGACCAGGGGAGCTCAATAGAATCTCGGGTTACCCCTGCCTGGGGCCCTGTTAACAAACGTTCTTCCCCCAGAAGCTGGTTCACAAGGGTTGATTTTCCCACATTTGGCCGACCTAAAATGGCTAACGCCAAGGGGCGTTCTTGTTCTTCAGGCTCCCCTTCCTCTTCCAAATTTTCCGTTTCCTCTACAGGGATGGGGGGGTAGTACCTTTGCCACAAGCCATCCAAAAATGTGACCAACTCCATCAAGCCATCCCCGTGGATGGCTGAAATGGGGAACGGGTCTCCAAACCCAATTCCATGAACCTCAGCGAGGGTATCGCGACCAGCTTTGCCTTCGCACTTGTTAACCACCACACCAACAGGATTGCCTGAACGTAAGCGCCTCAATTTTTGAGCGATGGTTTTGTCGTCTGCCAAAAGGCCTGTTCGACCATCCACAATCCATAAAACAACATCTGCATTGCGAATCAATTCTCGGGTTTGGGCTTGGATCTGGGGTTGGAGGATGTCGTCTCCCTTTTCTTCCTGACCAGCCGTATCTAAAACCGTGAGGGGCACACCATAAAAAATGGTCTCTCCAGACTTCCAATCTCGGGTCACGCCGGGGATATCCGCAACCAAAGCCTTTGGTTTTCCAAGCAACCGATTAAAAAGGGTTGATTTTCCCACATTTGGTCGACCAATGAGGGCAACTTTGAGGCTTCCCCTTGAAAATTTGCTTAAGCTTAAAGACATCTCGTTCATCCTATACTTTAAATTCAAGGCCGAGGGTCTTGTAAGGATCTGGACGCTCTGCCCAATCGGATCGCACCTTTACGTGAAGGAATAGATGAACAGGATGTCCAAACAGCAATTCCATTTCTTGACGGGCTTGCTTACCGATATAGCCGATTTTTTGCCCTTGATGCCCAAGAATGATGGCGCGCTGGCTTTCTTTCTCAACCGTAATCTGTTGGGAGATTTTGACACTTTTATTCCGAAAACGCTCCCAAGCTTCCGTTTCAACGTGCAACGCATAGGGAAGTTCATCAAATAGCTGATGGAAGAGGTGCTCTCGGGTGATTTCAGCAGCCAAGAGGCGTTGGGGCATATCGCTGATTTGGTCCTCAGGAAAAAGCCATGGGCTCTTGGGAAGCACTTGCCCTACCCAATCCAAAAGATCATCCACACCATCCCCTTGCTTGGCTGAAATCATGAAAATTTTCTGGACCCCAGGGTGGTTAAATTTCTCAGCAAAAGCCAAGAGGCGTTCTTTAGAAATAAGATCAATTTTATTAAGCACCACAACCAGGGGTGTTTTTTTCTCAAGCAGCGCATCAAAAATTCCAAACGTTTCCCTGAAAGCTGGTTTTTGCGCATCTACCAAAAGGAGGGCCATATCAGCCTCTTCAGGAGTTTGCCACGCTTGGTGAACCATCGCACGCTCTAGACGTTTTTTAGGTTTTGAAAAAATCCCTGGGGTGTCCATAAAAATGATTTGAGCATGGTCGTGGAGGGCGATGCCCAACACGCGGTGCCGCGTTGTTTGAACTTTGGATGAGACGATGGAAATCTTTTGTCCCACACATTGATTGACGAGGGTTGATTTTCCAGCATTTGGAACCCCAAGAACCGCAACAAACCCACAGCGCGTTTCAACGCTGGAAAGAGAAGAATCTGAAACCATCAACAACCGTCCACTTTACCTAAAAGAATCATCCGAGAATCATACGCCAACCTTCACCTTTTTTTAAGCTTTTTCTTTTTGCTTTTTTATATCGCACACCCGTTATCTATGTGCAGAATAAGTGATCAAAAAAGAGCTGCTTCTAAGGAAAAAAATAGGGTGACAAGGATTTAATCTTATGTTAACTCTTCCTCTCTATCCTACTTCATAACAGGTTAGAAAAAAATAGGCCGGGCCAAAAAAGACCCGGCAAGTTCTACAGGGAGGCTTTACGTCTGGGAGACGTAAAATAGAGTTGGCGAAGCGCCATCTCAGAAAGGATCAAAAAGAAGGAAGAAAAATCCCCCCCTTGATCCTTTTTATTCTCATATAATTTTTTAAAAAATGCTATTGCATTTTTTTCATACCTCCGTGTCATTTTTTGCATAGCTATGTTTATAGGGTTCTGCTCAAATCATTTTGTTACATTTTGATGGATCCAAAAGTTGTCTTTCCCGCACTGTTTTGCCATTCCCGCCTTCTTTTTTGCTATCTCCGCGCCTCCTTTGTCATCCCCGCGGAGGCGGGGATCCAGGAAAATTCCATAAACATGGCGCCTCAGGAGAGGTTCCAGATGATAGGATTGTCTAGATTCCCGCCTTCGCGGGGATGACAAGAAGAAAAGGCGCGGGAATGATAAAGTTATCCAAGACTTGCTATATTTCTGTACATGCTTCATTTTGGATCGCATAGTGGCTTGGAATCACCATCTGCCAAAATCTATAGGAGGATTGCTTTCTATGAAATTAACAGCATTACGGTCAAAAAATATTGCTCTCTTGTGGGCTTGCGCCTTATTAGCACTTCTTTTTTATGGAATTGGATTTGCCCGCATAGGGGGAAATTAGTCCATCACCTTGAGGAAGAAAAAAAAAGATTCTCCAGCCTCTTTGGGGCCATCCACTTGTGAGACTCGAATGGGTTTCTTGTTGGTTGGTGTTGCTTTGTCGATGCTGGGGCTTGCTTATGCGGCTGTCCCTCTCTATAAGATGTTTTGTCAGCAAACAGGGTTTGGGGGCACGACCCAGCAGGCGATAGCGCTTCCCACGCGCCAAGAACAACGTCTCATTCGTGTGCGCTTTAACGCAGATATAAACCGAGAGCTTCCTTGGCTTTTTCAGCCCCTCCAACAAGAAATTGTCGTCAAAGCTGGAGAGGTTGGGCTTGCGTTTTATCGGGCCGAAAACAAAAGCACAGAACCTGTGCTAGGCATGGCAACCTATAACGTAACGCCAGAAAAAGCTGGAATTTACTTTAACAAAGTAGAATGCTTTTGTTTCATTGAACAGCGACTTGAGCCCAAACAAGTTGTCGACATGCCTGTCCAGTTCTTTATTGACCCTGACATTGTGAATGACCCAAATCTTTCAGATGTTTCAACCATCACCCTCTCTTACACATTTTTCAGGTTAAAAACATCCCCGTAAATGCTGCCTTTCTTATCCCGTTTCTACGTGGGAGAAAAGCCTGGCTTTACGTTAAAAATATTACAGTGGGGATAGCCTTGTTGATTGCAAAGTGTACGCCCTATATTGTTTCCGGCCAGCCAAAATGTTTGAAAGGTGGGAAAATGTGAAGTACCAACGCCTCTATATTTGCATCTGAGATGTTGCTCCAATTCAAAAAAATCTCATGAAGGGTAGGTGGAAGATGAGGCATCAGTGCCAACACATCTTCATCTCCGAGGTTGTTATTTCCCAAAAAAATCAGTTGAAGGGTACCCGGAAGATAGGGCGCCAATGATTTTATGCCTGTGGCTGAGATGTCGTTATTGTTCAAGTTAAGCATTTGAAGATTGGCTGGAAAAAAGGGGGCGATGGTTGCGATTTTCTCATCGTTAAGGTTTTCATCGGACAGGGTTAAATTTTTTACTGGCGCGTGACGAAAGAGGTTCGAGAAAACTTCTGAGGGCTTTTTTCCTTTCCAAAACTTATCTGTGACGAGATTGCTAAAAAACCTTTTAACCTGTTCTTGGTTTGGAAGATTTTTTGGAACCTTAACGTCAGTGATGAAAGGAGTTACTCTATCCCTCATTTTTTTGTCAACCGTCCGAAGATTTGTCAGGTCTTTTTTTGAAAGCTCTGCAAAGATCAGTTGGAAAATATCTTTAGGAAGCCTCTTAAAAAATGAAAATTCAGGATCAGGCGTTATATCCAATTTTCGAAATTTACGACTCTGCTCCGAGGATAGCTCGATTTTGCTTGTTGAAAAAGCGGAAAAATATGTCAAAAAGACAATAAAAACGAATTTCAAAAACGTGGGGGAGGCTGAGCGCCTAGACATAATTTTTCCTTTTTTAAAGTAAATTTAATTTTTTACAAGACCATCCAAATGTTCCACAGTAGCAAATTTTTGCCTATTGTTCACTAAAATTTTTAACACTAAAAACGTTCCTCGAGCCAAAAGTTTTTTTTTAAAAGCCTCGCTTGCAATAAAAAAATGTCTCTTTTCCAAATAATTGGCAAAAAATTTCTCATGCGGGAGGGATGACATCTTCACAAGGTGTGGTATGGTAGGCGCATCCTCTCGAAAGATGGAGCTTGCGCTTTGCATCCTTACGTTCATATCTTGTTGCCGCTTCCCCTAGAACAACACTATACCTATGCTGTGCCAGAGGGGATGAAGGTTAAAAAGGGCTCCCTGGTTGAAGTTCCATGGGGAAAGCAGAAAAAATGGGGAGTTGTTTGGGAAATGAATGTCTCCCTGCCTGCTCCAGACATCAAGATAAAATCCATAGAAACGTGCCTTGAGGTTTCACCCCTGCCTCCTATCAGTCAAGCCTTTATGGCATGGGTGTCTTCTTACACCCTTGCATCTTTGGGGAAAATTTTAAAAATGGTAGTCCCTGTGCCCCAAGCTCTGCTCCCCATGGCGCGGGAGCCCCTCTATGGACTCAACCAAGGTTATGCAGGCAAAGCTTCTCCTCTGTTCAATCGCCTTAAGGCTTTTTTTGAGGATCACCCAGCTCCTCTTGCTTTAGGGGATCTCTCCCAACAAACAGGCCTCAAGCGAGAGGCCTTAAAACGAAGCATCAAACAAGGTTCCCTTGAAAAACAGGGGGAGGTTTTGTGCTATCCTGAATTGCCTGTTCCTTCTCCTGGCCATGGGACGGTCACGTTTACGCCGCAACAAACCGACGTGCTCCGTGAGATGCTCCTTTGGATCAAGGCACCCTCTCCCAAACCCATTTTATTGGAAGGTCTTACAGGCTCGGGGAAAACGGAGGTATATTTCGAAGCAATCCAAGCGGTTTTAGAACAAGGTAAGCAGGTCTTGGTGTTGTTGCCAGAAATCGCCCTCACCACCCAGTGGCTTTCCCGATTTGAGGCACGATTTGGGGTGCCGCCAGCCGTTTGGCACGCGGATGTGTCTCCTTCTAAGCGTATACAAACCTGGCGAGCTATTCTACAGAAAAAAGCGTGGGTTGTGGTAGGCGCACGCTCAGCCCTCTTTTTACCTTACGCAGATCTGGGTTTGATTGTGGTAGATGAAGAGCACGACAGTTCTTACAAACAAGAGGAAGGCGTGATTTATCAAGGTAGAGACATGGCCGTTGTGCGGGGAACCTTAGGAAAGATTCCCGTTATATTAGCCTCCGCGACACCTTCCCTAGAAACTCTCTGGAATGTCAAGCAGGGGCGCTATCAGCATGTCAAGCTGGACAAGCGTTATCAAGCGGCCTTACCTTCCTTAAAGCTTATTGATTTGCGGTCCCAAAAAGCAACAGGAACGCCTAAGCAAAAAGCGTCTTGGATTTCTCCGCCACTGCAGCAACATTTGCGTCAGACTCTCTCCCGGGGAGAGCAAAGCTTGCTTTTTTTGAATCGGCGGGGCTATGCGCCGCTGATGCTTTGCAAAGGTTGCGGTTTTCGGTTTACGTGTAACAGCTGTCAAACCTTTCTGGTGGTACATCATCAAGATAGTAAGCTTGCTTGCCATCAGTGTGGTCATCAACGTTTGCTTCCGGTTGCTTGCCCGTCATGCCAAGAAACCGATAGCTTTTTAACCTGCGGTCCTGGCGTTGAGCAACTCGAGGAAGAAGTAAAAACTTTGTTTCCCCAAGCCCGAACCACGGTGATGAGTCGAGATACCCTCACTTCCGTTCGAGCGACAGAGCAGCTGATGGAAGCGATGGAATCCCAAGCCATCGACATCCTCATCGGCACCCAGTTGGTGGTAAAAGGGCACCACTTTCCCAACCTCACCTGTGTGGGAATTATTGATGGCGATCTCAGCCTTTATGGAAGTGACCCGCGGGCTTGTGAGCGAACTTATCAGCTTCTTTCCCAGGTGGCGGGGCGTGCGGGGCGGGCCGCTAAGTCAGGGTATGTTTTTTTGCAAACCTATGATCCCCAACACCCTGCCTTACAAGCGTTGGAAAAAGGAGAAGCAGAAGCCTTCTTAAGCCAAGAGCTTCAGGTTCGTCAAGAGCATCATCTGCCACCCTATTACCGCCTTGCAGCTTTGATCCTTTCAGGAGAATCCCCCCGCCAAGTAGAAGACATGAGCTATCTGGTGCGTAGAAAAATTCCGCCTCACCCGCCAGAGCTTGAGGTGCTGGGGCCTGTGCTAGCACCGCTCAGCCGCTTGCGGGGGAAAACGAGATGGCGATTGCTTATCAAAGTTCCCAGGTCCTATCCTCTTCAGGATTTTCTCAAAGCCTGGCTCTCCAAGGTTAAGTTGAAATCCGGTGTGCAATTAACTCTAGACATTGATCCATATCATTTTTTGTAGTGGCTTATCCTAATGTTTGCGTGAACTGTATTTCCTTGTTTTTCGCAGATTTGGCTTGTGTTTGGCGCCTATTTTGTCTATGGTGAAGGCCTTGAATGTGAGAGACCTTTGGGTAGCATGATGCTGGATCCAAAAATGGGTTGGCTTATATTCAGTTGTAAAATTGGTTCTGAAAGGGTTTCCTCCATAGCTAGGCGGGCTCTTTTTTGTTTGGCTGGAGTGTAGTTCTTTCGGACACGTTTGCGAGCAGGAATAGGAGAGAGGGTGACACGAAAAGTTTTTGGAACAGATGGTATTCGGGGGAGGGTTGGAAAATATCCCTTGATGCCAGATTTTGTGGTCCATATAGCCCAGGCTATTGCAAAGGAATTTCAAACGTCCGGGAGCCGGTTGCGTGTGGTTATCGGTAAGGACACACGTTTGTCTGGCCATGTTCTAGAATCTGCTATGACGGCAGGTTTTACCTCTATGGGAATCGATGTTGTTCTTGTGGGAACGCTTCCTACCCCTGCCATTGCGATGTTGACGCGCTCGTTGCGTGCTGATTTAGGTGTGATGATTTCCGCATCTCACAACCCTTTTGAAGACAATGGCTTTAAAATTTTTGATTCCAGAGGGAAGAAACTTTCCGATGAGATGGAAAAAGCGATTGAAAATCATTTGGAAGGTCCCATGTCTCTCACTTCTAGTGACGCGTTTGGTCGTATTGAGCGTTTGGGGGATGCAGCGGGTCGTTATGTTGAGTTTGTAAAATCTTCGTTTCCACGTTTCTTGAGTTTGGAAGGATGGCGTTTGGTGGTGGATTGCGCTTATGGCGCAACCCATCAGGTAGCCTTGGCCGTTTTTCAAGAATTGGGTGCGACAGTGATCCCTGTGGGGATTCATCCAGATGGTTGTAATATTAATGCAGGCTGCGGGGCTTTGTCTCCGGGAGCCATGCTGCAAGCGATTCAAGATCACCAGGCTGATGCAGGAATCGCCTTTGACGGGGATGGGGACAGGGTTTTAATGGCCGATGAAAATGGCCAATTGATTGACGGAGATCAAATTTTAGCGCTCATCACCAAGTCGTGGCTAAAGCTAGACCGTTTGAAAAACAAGATGGTTGTTGGGACTCTCATGTCTAATTTGGGGTTAGAGCGTTTTTGCCAGAAAAATCACCTTCGATTTGTTCGAACAG
>JBOFKI010000056.1:0-3088 GCA_051657245.1 Alphaproteobacteria bacterium
CAGGCCGCAACATCCCAGCTGTCAGCAGCTGGAGAGTCCGAAGGTGAAGCGTTGAAGCAATTTTCGGATTTCAGCAAACACCAAGCAACGCAAATAGCCTCTAGCCACGGGGATGCTGTTTCTATCAGTGCACAAGAAAATCGTTCTTTTACAAAGCTCCAAAATAGCATCGAGAGTTTTGCTCAAGATCACGGTATCTCGACAGAAAAATCTTTACGTTTGTTTGGGAGCGTTTTGGGGAGCTTGGGTTTTGGAAGTTTTGCTAGGGGTAGTATAGGTGGCGAAATTGGATGGAGCAGCGTAGATCGGGACCTTTATGCGGCAGCAAAATCTTATTCGGAGCAACATGGCCTACAAACCGCATGGCAAGAATCCAAGCAGGCCTTAAAAGAAACGCGTTCAACGGTTTCAGATGATCAAGGAAAGCGCTATGCAGACGGTATCCAAGCAGCCCTAGATCGCGCAACCCATCTCAGACAAGAGGCAAGCGCGAACCTTCAGCACGCAGAGAGTTTTACTCAAAGCGCTGCTCATACGCAGCAGCACGCTGCCAGTATTTCTGCTAATGTAAGCCAATCTTATGTTCAGTGGCTAGCACAGCAACCCCTTCCTAATAGCTCTGGACCTATGGGACAGCAAGAGGCGGAACAGATTTTGAGCGCGCGTCCGGACATGGATCTTCTTTATCAAAGGCGTTTCTTGGAAACAGAGCTTTCACCAAAGATTCAACGGGGATATGGCAGCTTACCCCATTCTTCTCAAGAGGTGATGGAGCGCTATTCAGCACAAGAAAAAGAGACGGCAACATCCACTTTCTCTCCTGCAAGCTCACAAGATTGGACTGCTGAGGTGCACCAAAAAGCCTTGCAAGAAGGCGTTGGAGAAGCTTTCAAATCTTCTATAGATATGCAGAAGACAACAGGGGAGGAGATCGCAAGGATGCGGGACGCCATCCAGAAATCCGAAAAAGACATTCAACAACAAGGCGCACAACATCGAATCCATTTGCAACAAGAAGCACCCGGCCTTAAGAAACAACTAGGAGACAAACCCCATGCTTAATCATCCGTTTTTTTCAAACGCACAGGAGCCCAAAACCCTTTTTCAAGCAGTGAAAGATTTTTTGGTTGAAAAAAAGATTTTCCCCTTTGTCGTGTTAGAAATACTCATTTTTTTAGTAGCCATTTTAAGCTTTATTCTGGGTGCTTTCTTTTCGAAAGGCCTTCCCGCTTTCATCTGCTTTATGGTAGCGCTTTTTTTCGGCATCGTGTGTCATGGCATTGTGCTCTACAAGCTTGGGAATGCTGGCTTCACATCGCTACCATCCTTGAGAAGCTTTTGTGTGAGCCTGCTTGCAGACGCCTTCGAGGAAGTCTACCGGAGGGGACAAGGGGAGGGGAGCACGACCCCACAGTGTCCGTGTTGCGGACGTGCGTCCACGCAAGAGAAGCAGCTCTGAACGATGGGAATGACCAACCATTTCACACGAGGGGGGCAGCTGGCCCTGCATCGCCTCCGGATGTTTAGCCAAATCGCTTTCACAACGTGTTGCATTGCAGGATGCCTGAGCCTCCTATTTTTTGGAATCCGAGCCTACCAAACCCTCAATCCGACCCAATGGCGACACTATCTTGATTACTGCCAAGCCAAACTTCTTCTATCACTTCCCCATGAAGACCCGAGGCGTGTTTTGCAAGATTTTGTGGATGCACGAGGCAAGGTTCTTCAGGTTCCATCTCTTCGGCTTCTTCAGATGCCTGCAGTCCTTTCCAACAAGCAACAGGTTGAGCGCCACCTTTATCGTTTAGGTTTGGAAGCATTTTGGATGTTTGGGCTGATTGTAGCAGGGGTTGGAGGCTATTTCTTGTATCGTGGAAGGGTTCAGTTCAAAAAAACGCTTGAGCGTGGCGCGCAAATCGTTTCTTCCAAAACGCTTGAAAAAACGTTGCATTGGAAAGAGGCTTCCTCAACACTTTTCTTGGATAAGCTTCCCCTTGCAAGGACAAGTGAAACCTCCCATTTCTTAGTGACGGGCACAACGGGATCTGGGAAGACAAACCTCTTCCACAGCCTTGTACCTCAAGTGCGTGAACGTGGAGATTCGGCCATCGTAGTTGACCTAACGGGAGACTTTGTTGCCCGCTATTTTCGCCCCGAAACCGATCTGCTCTTTAATCCCTTTGATACGCGTTCTGTTTACTGGGACCTATTTGAAGATTGCTGTCATGAAACGCAAGTGGATTCCCTAGCAGAGGCCCTCATTCCGCAACGCTTTTCTCAAGATCCGTTTTGGGAAGATGCAGCCAGGAGCGTGTTGGCAGCCGCTTTAAGGAAGATGCGTCAAAAAGGTGATGCCTCGATTTCGGGGCTCTACCATCTTCTGGTGGAATCCTCCATAGATGCCTATCAAGCGTTCTTCAAGCAAACAGTGGCAGCTTCTCTTACCGACAAAGCAGGTGAGCGTATGACCCTATCCATTCGGTCAACCCTTGCAAATTACGTTGGGTGTCTGGCCTATCTTCCTGACCCCGCGGTTCACACCCCTTCTTTTTCCATTCGAAAATGGGTTCAAGCGCCGCAGGGGTGGATTTTTCTCACCGCACGGGCAGATCAGCGTAAGACTCTCAAACCCCTTTTAAGCGCGGTTTTGGATACAGCTATGAACGCGTTGCTGACTCTTCCTCCCGATGCTAAACGTAGATGTTGGTTCTTCATGGATGAACTTCCAGCCCTGCAAAGGCTTCCATCCCTTGATCTCGCCCTGGCAGAATCTCGTAAATATGGTGGATGTTTGGCTGCAGGGATCCAAAGCTATCCGCAATTGTCTCATATCTATGGCAATTCGTGCGCACAAGCCATAGTCGATCTCTTCAACACTAAAATCTTTTTCAGAAGTACAGATCCCCAGACAACCCAGTGGATCTCCCGCGTCCTTGGGGAGCAAGAGGCAACCCAGATCCAAGAAAATCTCTCTTATGGCGCCCATGCCATTCGAGACGGCGTCTCCTTAAGTCAACTTCAACTTCAAAAGGCGCTGGTGTTGCCAACGGAGATCGCGACCCTTGAAAATTTAAGTTGTTATATCAAG
>JBOFKI010000057.1:0-39981 GCA_051657245.1 Alphaproteobacteria bacterium
GAAGGATTTTTTCTGGGTCTGTTTCCGGCGTGACTGTTGCTGTAGACACAAGATTTGTCGTTACCACCTGACTTGTCGTTACCGCCGGATCAGAATAGGGGTCAAAGATGCGTCCATAAATATCAGGGGTGCCTGCTCGGTCGTCTGTCCAAGCGACCAATATATTTCCATTTTTCAACAATTTCACCCGAGGATCAATCTGAATCCCTGTCAACGTTTTTGGGTTGAGGAGAACCTCGTCACCAAGGAATGTACCATTAGAAGCCATAAGACGCCCGTAAAGGCTTGGGACACCTGTCTGATCGCCGTCCCATACAATAAAGGCATTGCCGTCGCTTAGTGCCGTGACGGAAGCATTCGCCTGATTCCCATCTGTTACCTGATTAATCTTAAGTTGATTGCTTAAAACCGCACCGCTTTCTGAAAAAAACCGCCCATAAATATCGAGATTCCCAGCTTGATCACCTTGCCAAACCACCAAAATTTTGTCATTACCAAGGGCTGCTACAGAGGATTTAGTTTGGTCTCCAGCCACAATTTGGTTGATGGTGAACTCATTGCTGAAAGCGGTTCCGTTGGGGAACATCACCCGACCATAAAGGTCAAGGTTTCCTGTTTGGGTGCCTTGCCACGTCACAAAAATGTTGTTGTTGTTTAAAACTGCTCCAGATGGATCATATTGGCGTCCAGATGCATAATATTGGTTGATTAGAAAATTATTGGTAAGGACTGTGCCATTGGGAGCCAATACATATCCAAAAATATCGCTGCCTACTGGGTATCCTTCCCAAGCTATAAAAATATTACCATTATTTAAGCTCATCAACAAAAGAGAAGGTGGAGATGATTGAATGATAAAAACCTCATTACTGAAGCCTACCCCAGTTGAATTTGTTCCGCGTCCGTAGATGTAATTATTATTATAGTTTGTCCACGCCACGAAAGCGTTACCGTTGTTCAGCGCTGTCACGGAAGGATAATATTGATCACCTGCTGTATTTTGGTTGATCGTCAATTCGTCGCCCAGGGGGGCGCCTGTGGCGCTGAACACACGCCCAAGAATATCATAGGTTTTCGTTTGATTTCCCTGCCAGGTCACCAAGGCATTGCCATCTTCCAAAGCTGCTATAGAGGGGTTTGTCTGGATTCCCGTTGTATTCTGGTTGATCAAGAATTCATCCGTCACTGGCCGGATAGCGTGGGCGGTGGCGATTTGGGTGGCAAGGCCTGCAACCAGGGCTTCCCCTGGGTGTTTGATGGCATAGGAAATACCTCTGGCGACAAGGCCCACAAGGCCTTTAGATCCCTCAAAAGCGAGATCCGCCACATTTTCAAGGTTTTTCAGCATCCACGCGGGATATCTCATGGGGGCTGCAGCTTGGGACACAACCTGAGCGACCTCTTGTGAGCGCTTAGGTGCTCTAACACTATCCTCGCTGATAATCGCTTCACTGCTTTGAGAACTTACCGGCATAGCGTAAACCGAAGCTAGAGATGCATTCAACACCGCAAAACTCAACGTTGCGCACAACGCCTTCCGAGTGATCGTGCCAAAATTAAAACTATTTTCTTGAAACATAATACCCATCAGGAACACCCCTTACCAATTTTGAATTTATCTAATTGAAAATTATGTTTTTTCAAAAAAGATTTCATGATTATTAGACACAAATGATTGATTTATCAAATTTAAAATGGGAAAATTTTTACACGTTGTCGAGATTTTTAAGGGTGCGATTATTTTTCCACATTTCGGACGAATCCACCCGACTCAACGCATACAGACGCATAAAATTATAATTTTAATAAAATTTTTGATATTTCTTGAACGGGCGTTGGTTGGGTGATAGACTCTGTCTACTATGCGTCGTCGTAATCTCCGTTTCAAAATAGGCTCCGTGCCGATCACCCTGTCCCGGGCTTCTTTTCCCTTCTCCCTTGTTTTTTTAACAGGGTTGGGGGCGGGCTTTCTCTCAGCCTGGTTTGCACAGCCTGAGCTGTTTTCCTCCGACGAAGAAAATCGGAAGATTTATGTGTGCTTTTCCCCAGGGGGAAATTGTGAGCAACTCATTTTAAACGCCATCTTTGAAGCCAAAACCAACATCTTTGTCCAAGCCTATGCTTTTACATCAAAGCCTGTCGCCCAGGCTTTGATCGATGCTTTTCAGCGAGGTGTCCACGTGCGGGTTTTGTGTGATAAAGGCCAATTTTCCATGAAGCATTCAGTTGTCCATCGCCTCCAAGCTTTTGGAATAGAGGTGGTGCCAGATTTGGTGAGGGGGCTTGCCCATAACAAGATTCTTCTCATTGATGGCAAGCGCCTTCTTTTGGGATCTTACAATTTCACCCACGCGGCAAACCATGCAAACGCAGAAAATTTGCTGTGCATTCAAGACCCAAAACTTTATGAAATTTACTTGAAAAATTGGGAAAAGCGCTACCAAGAGTCTAAAGACAAAATGTAGCACCCAATTTTATGACGCCTTAATGCTTAACAACTCAACGTCAAACACCAACGTCGCGTTAGGGGGAATGACCGGAGGAGCACCGCGAGCCCCGTAACCCAAGGCTGCTGGAATCGTAAATCTTCGTTGCTCTCCCACTTTCATGGTGGCAACCCCTTCGTCCCATCCCTTGATCACTTGGCCAACGCCAAGCGTAAATTCAAAAGCATCGCCGCGGTCTCTTGAGGAGTCAAATTTCGTACCATCTTCTAATGTGCCCGTGTAGTGGACAACAACTCTGTCGCCTTTTTTAGGCGAATCACCTGTGCCTTCTTTCAGCACCTCATACATCAGGCCAGATTCAGTCTGGGTCATTTGCTCTGCTGTTGCGTGTTCTGACATCGCAAGTCCTCCTATTAACGCAATGATAAATTTTAACCGCATCTCAATTAATCCTTATTATCGATAGCTATTGCGTGTTGTGATCTTTTCACTTGGGTTTAGTCATACATGATTTGTTCAATTTGTACACGAAGAATTTGCATGGGCAGCGATGAATGCAACGTACCAAGCGATGTACTTTTTTCAAAAAAAAATCGAAAAACCTTTGAACAGATAACGATTCGTTGTACGTTCCCTCTATCAAGATATGGAATTTTAACTGTGAAGGTACGATGACACAGACAATCGAAATCCGAGGGGCTCGGGAGCACAATTTAAAAAATATTGATGTCACCCTGCCTCGGGAAAAGCTGGTGGTGATTACGGGGTTGAGTGGCTCAGGCAAGTCTTCCCTCGCTTTTGATACCCTCTATGCCGAGGGGCAACGGCGCTATGTGGAAAGCCTTTCCGCCTATGCACGTCAATTTCTTGAGATGATGAAAAAGCCAGATGTGGACAGCATTGAGGGGCTTTCTCCCGCTATTTCCATTGAGCAAAAAACCACTTCCAAGAATCCACGCTCCACCGTGGGGACGGTGACAGAGATTTATGACTATTTGCGGCTCCTTTTCGCTCGGGTGGGAGTTCCCTACTCTCCGGCCACGGGGCTTCCCATCCAAGCCCAGACGGTCTCTCAAATGGTGGATCGTCTGTTGGAGTGGCCGGAGGGAACGAAGCTCTACCTTCTTGCTCCCTTGGTGAGGGGACGTAAAGGGGAATATCGCAAAGAGCTGACAGACCTTCGTAAGCAAGGTTTTCAGCGGGTGATGATTGATGGGGCGCTCCATGAATTGGATCATCTCCCCGCGTTAGATAAGCAAAAGAAACACACCATCGATGTGGTGGTGGACCGATTTGTGCTTTCCCCTGATAAAATCCAGCGTCTGGCAGAAGCCTTTGAAACGGCCATCAAGCTCAGCGATGGGCTTGCCTATGCTGAAAATCTTGAAACCGGGGAACGCCTCACCTTCTCATCCCGCTTTTCTTGCCCTGTCTCGGGGTTTACCCTGGATGAAATTGAGCCGCGCCTCTTTTCATTCAACAGCCCCTTCGGCGCTTGCCCCACCTGTGACGGACTTGGGGTCCAAATTATATTTGACCCAGAAAAAATTGTTCCAGACCCCTCCCTTTCTTTAGCAGATGGTGCGATTGCACCTTGGGCGGGAGGCTTTTTCTTTTATTATCTCCAAACTCTGGAGGCTTTGGGCCATCACTACGGCTTTTCTTTGAAGGTTCCCTATCAAGACCTTCCTGAAAAGGTCAAAAAGATCCTTTTGTATGGTTCTGGAAGTGAATCTATTCAGATGAATATTCAAGATGAGTCCCGAAGCTATCGTGCCAAAAAGCCTTTCGAGGGTCTCATTCCTTCCCTCGAGCGCCGTTGGAAGGAAAGCAACAAAGATAGCCAGCATGAAGAAAGTGGTCGCTATCAAACCAGCACGCCTTGCAAAGCCTGCCAGAGCTATCGCTTGAAGCAGGAAGCCCTCGCGGTTAAAATTGCAGGCTTTCATATCGGTGAGGTGACAACCCTGTCTATCCAACAAGCGCATGCTTGGTTTCAAGAACTTGGAGAGAAATTAACGCTCCAACAGCGGGAAATTGCTGTACGGATCCTGAAGGAAATTTCGGAGCGCCTTGGGTTTTTGACAAGCGTTGGGCTGGGCTACCTGTCCCTTTCGCGTTCTTCGGGGACCCTTTCAGGGGGCGAAAGCCAACGTATTCGATTGGCTTCTCAGATTGGTTCAGGGTTGACAGGGGTGCTTTATGTGCTGGATGAGCCTTCCATCGGGCTTCACCAGCGGGATAATGATCGTTTGCTAGAAACCCTTAAGCGCTTGCGAGATTTGGGCAATACCGTGATTGTGGTGGAGCACGATGAAGATGCCATGCGCCAAGCGGATTACCTGGTGGATATGGGCCCCGGGGCAGGGCGTCACGGGGGACAGATTGTGGCCCAGGGAACTCCCCAAGATGTGATGCAAAATCCTGAAAGCCTCACAGGGGCGTACCTGACGGGGAAAAATCAGATTCCCGTGCCTTCAAAGCGTCGGCCTGGCCACGAGGGAAAATATTTACACCTGGAAGGCGCGACAGCTCATAATTTAAAAGATGTGACGGTGGATTTTCCCCTGGGGCGCCTGATCTGTGTGACGGGGGTTTCTGGTGGCGGAAAGTCATCCCTGGTTATCGAAACCCTTTATAAAGCTCTTGCTCAGCTATTTTATAAAAACTCAGACAAGCCAGGAGACTATAAACTTCTTGAGGGCACCGAGCATATCGATAAAATTATTGATATTGATCAGTCACCCATTGGGCGTACCCCGCGTTCGAATCCTGCTACCTATACAGGGGTATTTACCCCCATCCGGGATTGGTTTGCGGCACTGCCTGAGGCCAAGGCAAGGGGATATAAAGCAAGCCGTTTCTCTTTTAATGTGAAAGGGGGTAGGTGCGAGGCTTGCTCAGGGGATGGTATGCTGAAGATTGAAATGCATTTCCTCCCCGACGTTTATGTGACGTGTGATGTGTGCCAGGGTAAGCGCTATAGCCGAGAAACTTTAGAGGTGCGTTTTAAGCAAAAATCCATTGCGGATGTGTTGGAGATGACCGTTGATGAAGCCCTTGAATTTTTCGAAGCAATGCCGTCTATCCGGGATAAACTTCAAACCCTTTCTAAGGTAGGGTTGGGATACGTTCATGTGGGCCAGCACGCCACCACCCTTTCAGGAGGCGAGGCCCAACGCATTAAATTGGCTAAAGAGCTCTCCAAGCGGGCTACGGGGCGTACGCTCTATATTTTAGATGAGCCCACCACGGGGCTTCATTTTGAGGATGTGAAAAAGCTTTTGGAGGTGCTCCACGCGTTTGTTGACCAGGGTAACACGGTGCTGGTGATTGAGCACAATCTGGAGGTCATCAAAACCGCAGACTGGATTATTGATCTGGGTCCTGAAGGGGGAGACGAGGGGGGGTGCATCGTAGCCCAGGGGACGCCAGAGACGGTGGCACAAGTTCCTGAAAGCTATACGGGTGCTTTTTTGAAACCGTATCTTTCCTAAATTTTATAAAAATCAGCTACCAAACACACGTGGTTCAGTGATACCTTCGGGGGAATTTAGGGAGAAATAAGGAGATTATATGCCACGCATTCAAAGCATTCGAGGAAGGGAAATTTTAGACTCCCGTGGGTTTCCCACCGTTGAAGTTGATGTGATCCTTGAGGGGGGAGTCCGAGGGCGGGCTTGTGTCCCTTCAGGAGCTTCCACAGGAAGTCATGAAGCGTTGGAGCGTCGGGATGGCGATATGCGTCGTTACCAGGGCAAAGGCGTTTTGCAGGTGCTACGCTCTATCCATGAGGTCATTTCGCCAGCTTTGCAAGGCATGCCTGCCCATCAGCAGGTTTTGATAGACAAGACGTTGATCAGCTTGGATGGAACACCCCGCAAGACGAATCTGGGTGCCAATGCATTGTTGGGGGTGAGCCTTGCCTGCGCCAAGGCCATGTCGATCTTTCTTAAAATTCCGGCCTATCAGTGGATGGGGGGCATGGTGAGGCAGCTGCCAGTTCCTTTGATGAATATTTTGAACGGTGGCGTCCATGCTAATAACCAGCTTGATTTTCAAGAATTTATGATTGTTCCCTGGGGGGCAACGTCATTTCGCCAATCCCTTGAAATGGGAGCTTCTGTTTTTCATACCCTGAAGCACCAGCTAGCCAGAAGCGGGCAGGGGACTCAGGTGGGAGATGAGGGCGGGTTCGCCCCTGCTTTTCGCTCCACAAAGGAAGCGTTGGACAGTTTGATGGAAGCGATTACCCAGGCCGGCTTTCAACCTGGGCGGGATATAGCTTTGGCGTTGGATGTCGCAGCCTCAGAACTTCTTGAAGAAGGGAACTATCACCTGAAAGGAGAAGGGCAAAAGGGTGACGCAGCTTGGCTAATTGCTTATTATCAAGAGCTTATTAAAGATTATCCCATCATCTCCCTTGAGGATGGCCTGGGGGAAGACGATTGGCAGGGATGGCAAGCCCTCACCCAAACCCTTGGAAATTCTGTTCAATTGGTGGGTGATGATGTGTTTGTGACCCACCAAAGCCGCCTCAACCAAGGTATTGAGCAGGGGGTCGCCAATGCCATCCTTATTAAACCAAACCAAGTGGGCACCCTCACAGAAACCCTGGATGTGGTGAAAGCGGCCCAGCGGCATGGTTATAGTACCATCATGTCCCATCGCTCTGGGGAAACGGAAGATAGTTTTTTGGCGGATCTGGCTGTGGGGGCCCGTTGCTCCCAAATCAAAGTAGGTTCACTTGCCAGATCTGAACGGCTGAGCAAGTATAATCAGATGCTTCGCATTGAAGAAGAGATGGGAAAACAAGCCATCTTTTGGAGGAAGCACGCTTTTTTAATAAATCATAAATATTGTTAAAAAGTAACTAAATAATTAAAAATTATTAATTTAATATTAAATTAATGTTAGATATTACTTTTACTTTGAAAAAGGAAATTGTATGTCTAGTTTAAATGCATCTATATTTTTGAAAATCATGCTTATTGTTTTTACGATGCCCCATCTTTCTTTCGCAAAAGGAGGAGGGCCTGCATATTTTGATTCACAGCCACCAGAGATCATAGAAGAGATTTTTCGAAAACTTCCGCAGAGTGATCAAAAAAACGTCCGTTTGCTTAATAAAAGGTGCAATGAAATTGTCACTCCTTTCATTAAACACATTAAAATTACAGGTCAAATCTCAGGCGATGATTTTTCAGTATTTGAAAAATTTATTAAAAATTTGAGAAATATTAGAATTGAATTCTTTCAAAAGCCGACCGAGGCTGTTTTAAAGCTGCTCCCCAGCATACGTATCAATACGCTAAGGCTGCACGAGATTGATGCGCAGGGTATTCAGGGCCTGATGTGCAATCTTCCGCATAACATTAGAGGGCTTGACCTACGGAGCAATGGTATTGGCTACGTAGGTGTGCAGGCGCTAGCAGAGAACCTTCCGCCTACCCTTCAACAACTTTATCTAAGCGGAAATAATATTGGTGATGCAGGCATGCAGGCGCTAGCAGAGAACCTTCCGCCTACCCTTCAACAACTTTATCTAAGCGGAAATAATATTGGTGATGCAGGCATGCAGGCGCTGGCAAAAAAGTTACCGGCTACTCTTCAGAAACTTTATCTAAGCGGAAATAATATTGGTGATGCAGGCATGCAGGCGCTGGCAAAAAAGCTCCCGGCTACTCTTCAACAACTTTGCATGGGTTGGAGTGACATAGGTGATGCAGGTGCCCAGGCACTAGCAGAAAACATTCCACCCAATCTTCAAGTACTTTGGTTGAATAGCAATAATAAGATTCTCGATACGGGTTTGCGGGCATTGGCAAAAAAATTTCCGCTTGCCCTTCGAGAATTCTATTTTAGAAATTTCAAGATTACAGATGAAGGTTGGACTGCTTTGTTGGGAGCGATTCCAAGAACATCTTTGGAAAAAGTGACTACTTCTGAGCCAAAAGATTCATCCCTTTGTGAGCAATTTAAAAACCTCCGCAATCAACAAGGCCACCCTGTCACCGTGAACTTTGAATAAATCGCAGCGACCCCCTCTTCTCACGCAGAAGAGGGGGTCTTTTTTAGATGCCTCCTTTCAAGTGCCCCCTTTTTCTTCAATTGTGGAAAAATTAACAAGATATTGTGTGTTGCAAAAAAAAATAAACTAGATATAGTGGTTTTTAGATTTTAAGAAACGGGTAGTTTTTTTAAAAACGGTGCGAGAGGAAAGCAAGATGCGGCAGGCAAGCCATCAAAAAAATCATCATCCTGAATCGTTTTTTGAGGGGGTCGATCTTAGCCGAGATGCACTTCTGACAGATTTTGGAAAAAAAACCCTTGAAAATCAGTATCTTCTTCCAGGGGAAGGCTATCAAGATTTGTTCTTCAGGGCGGCAAAAGCCTATGGAGATGATGCTGCCCACACGGCTCGGCTGTATGATTATATCTCCAAACTTTGGTTTATGCCGGCAACGCCGGTTTTGGCAAACGGTGGAACCAACCGGGGCCTCCCCATTTCATGTTTTTTGAATGAAGCGTCAGATAGCTTAGAGGGCATTGTTAACCTGTGGAATGAAAACACGTGGCTGGCATCCCAAGGCGGGGGGATTGGAAGCTATTGGGGAAATTTGCGCTCCATCGGCGAAAAAATCAGCCGAAACGGTGAAACCTCTGGAATCATTCCTTTCATCAAAGTGATGGATAGCATGACCTTGGCCATTTCCCAAGGCTCATTGCGCAGGGGATCAGCCGCTATTTATTTGCCCATCTCTCATCCAGAAATTGAAGAGTTTATTGAGATTCGCAAGCCCACAGGCGGTGATCACAACCGAAAAGCATTGAACCTACATCACGGGATCGTCATCCCAGACGCTTTCATGGAAGCGGTTGAGAAAGATCTTCCCTGGAATTTATGTAGCCCAAAGGATGGCGCCGTGATTCGAGCCGTTTCTGCGCGATCTTTATGGATTCGCTTGCTTACCATGCGGGTGGAAATGGGGGAGCCCTACCTGCTGTTTATTGATCACGTCAGCCGAGGAAGGCCAGAGCACCAGAAAAAGCTTGGCCTTGAGGTGAAAATGTCGAACCTGTGCACGGAAATCACTCTCCCCACTGGAAAAGACCCTTTTGGGGAAGAGCGGACAGCTGTTTGCTGCCTTTCTTCTCTCAATCTTGAATATTTTCAAGAATGGGAGAAAGAGCCTCTTTTCGTTGAAGATTGCATGCGTTTCTTGGACAATGTGTTGGAAGATTTCATCCACAAAGCGCCTGCCAGAATGTCTCGGGCTGTTTATGCTGCAAAGCAGGAGCGCTCCATTGGTCTTGGGGTGATGGGGTTCCATTCGTTTTTGCAATCCCTGCGTATTCCTTTTGAAGGTGTTATGGCGAAGGTTTGGAATGAGCGTATCTTTAAGCACATTCGCACCCAGGCGGATGCTGTTTCCCACAAGCTGGCCCAAGAGCGAGGGCCTTGCCCAGATGCCCAAGCTTGTGGGGCGACGGAACGATTTTCTAACAAGCTGGCCATTGCGCCCACAGCCTCTATTTCCATCATTTGTGGGGGGGCATCCCCTGGTATTGAACCTTACGTCAGCAATGCGTATACCCACAAAACCCTCAGCGGCTCGTTTCCCGTTCGCAATAAATATTTGAAGCAGTTGCTTCAAGAAAAGAACCTGGACACGCCAGAGATTTGGACCTCCATTGTTCAACACGAGGGTTCAGTTCAACATTTGGAAGGGCTCACAGACCTTGAAAAAGACGTTTTCAAAACTGCCTTTGAGCTTGATCAACGGTGGCTGATTGACCACGCTGCTGACCGCCAGCCGTTTATCTGCCAAGCCCAATCCTTGAATATTTTCTTGTTGAGTGATGTGCATAAGCGGGATTTACACCAGATTCATCTGCGCGCTTGGAAAAAAGGCGTGAAAAGCCTCTACTATAACCGATCGCGGTCTATTCAGCGGGCTGAGAACACTTATTCAGCCCAAAAGCCGCTCCAGGTTGCTTTCCAAAAAGAAAATGCCCAACCCGTGCTTCCTTTGAATTACGAAGAGTGCCTATCCTGCCAATAGTGAAGTGGACGGGCAGCTAAAAAATAATTTTATACAAGAAAGGTTTTTCCATGGCTGAGATTGAGACAGTTTCTCCCCTTTTTACCCGCAACCCCATTTACAAGCCTTTCCGCTACCCTTGGGCCTATGAGGCCTGGCTTACCCAGCAGCGTATCCACTGGCTCCCCGATGAGGTTCCCCTTTCAGATGACGTGAAAGATTGGAACTTTCGGTTGGCTTCTTCGGAAAAAAATTTGCTAACCCAGATTTTTCGTTTTTTCACCCAATCTGATATTGAAGTCAATAATTGTTATATGCAGTATTACAGCCGCATTTTTCAACCCACTGAAATAAAGATGATGTTGGCTGCTTTTTCTAATATGGAAACTATTCACACCCAAGCTTATGCCCATTTGCTGGATACGGTGGGGATGCCAGAGACAGAATACCAAGCTTTTCTCAACTACAAAGAGATGAAAGACAAATGGGATTATATGCAATCCTTTGGAGGAGATTCCCTTCAAGATATTGCGACGGCTTTGGCCCTATTTGGTGCTTTTACAGAGGGGCTTCAGCTGTTTGCATCCTTTGCAATGCTAATGAATTTTCCACGGTTCAACAAAATGAAGGGGATGGGGCAGATTGTATCCTGGTCGATTCGGGATGAGACCCTCCATACCCACGCGATCATTCGTTTATTTCGCACGTTGATTGAAGAGCATCCGTCTATTTGGACACCTGGGCTCAAACAAAAAATCTCGATGGTGTGCGAAACAGTGGTGCATCATGAAGATGCTTTTATCGATTTAGCATTTGAAATGGGGCCTATTGAAGGTTTAACAGCTGAAGAAACCAAGCGCTATATCCGTTATATCGCAGATCGGCGGCTTAATCAGCTGGGGCTTGACCCCATTTATCAGCTTAAGGCAAATCCGCTTCCTTGGATGGATGATATGATCAATGCCATGGAGCATACAAATTTTTTTGAAAACCGCGCCACAGAATACTCAAAAGCTTCTACCCAAGGGACTTGGGAGGAAGCCTTTGAGGATGAGGTTGCTTAAACTTGTGGGGGAGGAGGGGAGGTACACTCCCTTCCTCTTTATTCTATTTCAGATTTTTTGATGCTTAATTTTAAGACGCTTGGAGGGCGCTCCGTCTTGCGTTATGCTGAATATTATATTGGTTTTCAAAGAAAGGTTTTTAACGGAGGGGGGTAAATCTAGCAAAAAATCAACTGGAATTCGGACTGGAATTTTTAACATAAAAATATCTAATTCTTTAATGCCGCTGATGTTTCTTTTCAAAGATGGATTTGAAAAAAACTTTAAAGGGGTTGTCTCTAAAGGCTTGTATTGGATGCTCGAGCTAATTTTTAGCTGCTCTAATTTGCCTGTTAGGGTTAAATTTGAAAAAATTTTTTGAATATCATCCTGTTTTTTTCCCCAAGCTTCTCCCTCAAAGGCTAAATAGGTTACGGAGAAAGGTTTTTTTTCAATAAGTTGTCGCAGGGCGGATATCATCTTTCCAGGCAGCTCGACGCTAAATTGAAAAGCCTTGCTCTGTTTCGAAAATTTTAGAAATGTTTTGAGTTCTGCTTTAATTTCTTTCATGGTTTTGTGGGCTAAATTGTTTTTCCAGGTAGGGACGATTAGGTTTTTATTAATGAGTTTCTTAAAATTTTTGCATACAAGCCTAAGGTTTTTTAATAATTCCAAGTGATTTTCCCCCGGAATTTTAAAAATGCTTAACCATATTTCATGGGGCACATACGGAATCTTTTGCGGCATGTTGAGAGGAGATGCTATTAAATCGTGAGGAAAAATTTCATCTGTTGTTAGCGTAAACACAGCTGGTTGACGCCTGGCGACATTGGTCACATTTGGAATCTTGCTCGGAGTATAGAGAAAATCATGAGGGAGCACTTCATTTGCTGTTAAAGACTTCATAGCTTCTAATTGATGGGTGTTAAAGCCAACGAACATCAAGCCAGCACTCAAAAAGTGCCTTATAGAATGATTTTTACACATATTGCATCCATTTTTTAATAATAATTAAAAAATGATGTCAAAAATATATTTTTTTGTCTATTTTTTTTATTTTAGGCAATTTTTTGTTTTTTTAAGCTCAAAAAAAAGAAAAATTACTCCACAAAATCATGCTGAATTTTAGCAGTGGTTTTGACGCCTATGTCGTGGTAATGTTGGGCGAGCCAGTCTTTTCCGGTCTTTCTGCCTTCGTTGTGGAGGTGCTCTAAAAAGCTCCAGTCTGTATTTAAAGCGCTTGAGATTTCGAGCTGTGAAAAGGTCTCTGCGTTGCGGATGAGGTGAACGTTGAGGCGTTTGATCTTTTTTGGATCTAGCAACCCGTCATCCATAAGCTTTGAGATGAAATTGATTGAGCGCATCTCCCGCATCAAACAAGCGTTGTAGGTAATTTCTTTGTGACGATCGATGATCTCCCGGGCAGTTCTGGGCAGGCCTTCCCGGTGCATGGCTGTGAGTTGAATCACCATCACGTCTGCTGTGTCGCATTCATAGATGAGGGGGTAAATGGCAGGGTTGCCCACAAATCCACCATCCCAATAGTGCTCCCCGTTGACCTCAACCGCGTGGAAAAGAAATGGCAGGCATGCGGAGGCCAGCAAAACCTCAACCCGAAGGTCCTCCAGGCGAAAAATCTTGAGCTTCCCTGTGTTAACATGGGTTGCACACAAAAACAGTTTGATATCTTTAAAGTGAGAAAGCCTCTCAAACTCAAAGAAGCTTTTCGCAAAAGTTTCCAGGGGATTGATGTTGAGGGGATTGAGCTGATAGGGAGAAAACATCCCTTGCAATAAGCCCATCATGGCATAGCCTGGCGAATCGCCCAGGTTTGGGTTTCCTGTGAGTTGGTTATATAACGAAGGTTTGAAAGGGCTGGTCGCGCCGTTATCGCTGATGGTTTTCCAAAATTTGCGAAGCTCCGCCCGGGCACCTTCCTCTTTGCCCTTCATGTAGCCTTGGATGAAGGCAACGGCGTTCATGCCGCCTGCGCTGGTGCCACTGATCCCCTCTATTTCCAAGCGCCCATCTTCTAGAAGCGCATCCAAAACACCCCAGGTGAAGGCCCCGTGCGCGCCGCCGCCTTGAAGGGCGAGGGCCACCCGCTTCCGCTTGGTGCCAGAAATTGATGGGGATGCTTCTACGGCTTCAGGGATTTCGGGTCTAGCTTGGGATGGATTATTTTTACCGTGTTTTGTAACCATTTTGATGCTCGTGTTCCCCTATGTCCTCAGACAAAAACAGTGATCTTACAACCTGCCTGTCTAAAGCATAGCGGTCAGATTGTTAATTTTTTCTTAAAACCAGGAGAAGCGCTTGAGAGAACACGGATTCCAAAAACCATTGCCATCCCCGCGGCGGCGGGGATCTAGAAAAACCTAAAAAATGCCCCAGAACTTGAAGGCTGCAGATTAGAAAAGGTTTGCCTGCAAAGACGCTGAAACCTAGATTCCCGCTTTTGCAGGAATGACAAAAAAATAGGCAAAAATGACAAAAGAGTATCAGGGATGAGATATCCAAGGCTTGTATAGCATCAAATTCCGGATCAGGGGAATCGAAACGCAAAAGGCTTACGGGCGCAAAGGCCATGGATAGCTTTGTTTATGGAGAAAACTGCCGCATGGTTTGCAACACCTCGCACATTCGCGTCCAACTCCCCTTTCCGGACAGTAAACGTGAACGCCAGGCTGACACCAAGTTTCAGATTAATTGAGGTGAATGCTTGGGAGGGTGAGGCTGCGCAAGTGTACTATAGTACATGCGTAAAGGCCCTAGTCCCGATTCAAACATTTGGATCAATTAAACATGGGACTTGGTATTAATCGTCGCCTTCGTCAGCATCCTCCCACAGCGTGCTTAAGGTCAGCCAAAGGGCCAGCCCCAAGAAAAAGAAACAGTCGCTCAGCCCTAAACCGTCCCCTCCTTCCCTTGGGGGGAAGAAAAAGTGTCGAAGGCGTGAAAGTTTCCGTTGCGCCAGAAAAGAAAAATCGTTTAACATCTTGTTTAGCCTTAAATGACTCGTGCGAGTCGTTAAAGGTTAGCGGCATCGGGGAGTTAGTGCTCCCTGGTGTCGCGTAGTTTGCCCCTGAAACATTCATTCCAGAGACGCGAAATAAGTTCAGCGGGTTTTATGCAAGAAAAGCAGGTGCCTCCAAGCTTTTCAAGCACTTACCAACCAAACTTAACCCTCAACCTAACAAATTTTGTCTTTAAGATCAATCAATTTTATTTCGAATTTGTGTCTTTTCAGCGCCCCCTTTGTCATCCCCGAGCGCGCCCTTGTCATCCCAGCGCAGGCGGGGATCCAGGGAAACCCTATAGAAATAACGCTTCAGTAGAAATTCCAGGTGATAGGATTATCTAGATTCCCGCTTTTGCGGGAATGACAAAGGGTGGCGGGGATGACAAGAAGAAAAGGCGCGGGGATGACAAAGGAGGAATGGGGGGATATCTTTTCCAAGGTACGGTAGCGTATTAAGCCCAAACGGTAAAAAATTTATCCAAGGCTTGCTATATGGGCTGATAGGTGCATCACTAAAGCGGTTATATCCGGAGCTCCGGATCTGCATGTAGGCCTTGTGCGCTTGGTTCGTCTCAAAAGTGGCCTCGACAAGAGGTCTAATGACGTGGCACTTGCTGAAAGGCTTTTGCCGCTGCTATGAAGGCTTCAAAAACCTTGTGATCACAAGGTGTTATGAGAAATTCAGGATGCCATTGGATTCCCAGCCCGAAGGGATAGTTTAGCATTTCAAACCCTTCAATCACCCCATCTGGCGCGAGGGCATTAAGGCGAAGCCCTTTTCCAAGGGTTTCAACAGCTTGGTGGTGGGCGCTGTTCACGTGCGCTGTGGAGGATTGCATGATGTCTCTCAGATAGGTTCCCTCTAAAATGTCAATTCCGTGGCTTGTTTCATGTCTCGGATTCGGCTGTTCGTGGGGTAAAGCGTTGGGAACAGTGTCTGGAATATGCTGGATGAGCGTTCCACCCAAGGCCACATTTAAAAGCTGTGCCCCCCCACAAATTCCCAAAATAGGGATTTTCCGTTCAAAGGCTTTGGAAAGAAGCGCCAGCTCAAACTGTGTGCGTTTTGGCTTCAGGTGTACCCTTGGGTGAAGCTCTGTTTTTCCGTAAAAATCAGGGCTTACATCAAATTTCCCACCTGTAATGACAAGCCCTTGGACGCACGCCAGGTATCTGTCGAGGTGCTCCAATACATAAGGAAACAGAAGGGGAATTCCACCTTTTTCAGCAATGGACGTGCAATAGTTTTCCCGCAACGCATACCAAGGATAGCGAGAATAACGAGAAACATCTCCGTCGTTTTCGTAATCTAAAGGAATCCCAATAAACGGCTGCATGCAATCCAAAAGTGCTATTCAAGGTTTAGCCCGAGATGCTCCTGCACCTTCGCAGCTGCTTCATCGCCATCCCAATCAACTTTTCCCCGGTGGCGAAACACTTCTTTCCCCTCTGCATTCAAAAAAATGGTGAGGGGAAGCCCCCCGCCAGCAGCACAAAAAGCTTTCGCAATTTCGCCTTTATCATCGTGGTAGAGCTTTAAATGCTGAATATTTTTATCTTGAAAAGCTAAAAACCCGCGACCCACCTCAGGCTCGAGGAGAATCGTTAAAACATCTCCGCCTTTTTTGCGCATCTTTACCGCAAGGGCGTCAAGGGAGGGAAGTTCCGCAACACAATACCCGCACCAAGAGGTCCACAGGTTGACGACTAAAGGCTTTCCCTTAAACTCACTCAATGGGTGAGATTTTCCACCCTTTTCAGTAAAAGAAGGATTGCCAACAGCAGCACTCACCCCAGAAGAGGGAAGCAAAGACGCAACCGCATACGCAAGACCAGCCGCAAAAGCGACGCCACCCAATATCATCCAAGCATACCTCTTTAAAAACACGAACCTGTTGCACCCCCAACATTTTTGGCTATTATAATCCAATAGATAATCCATTTACAAGGAAAATTTCACATGACACATCCCTCAAGCAGGTTAATGGCTTACTTAATCTTGGTTTGTATGGCTATTAGCCTTAGTGCTTGTGGAAAAAAAGGGGAGCCTACCACGCCCTGCCAAATTCCTAGTGATTTTCCTCGAACTTATCCACCTGAAGGGGATAAAAATTAAGCTTTTGCAGCTAAAGGGGAGGGCATTTTGCGTTCTTGATACCCCAAGAAAAGAATAGCAGTCATAATTAAAGTGGTTCCGCCGAGGGTCCAAATACTGGGGATCTCATAGAAACAGAAAAATCCAATTAGAATGCTGGCAATAAGCCTGGTGGAGCCAAAGGGGATGAGGAAGGTGACATCCGCACAAACGAAAGCTTTATTCATGCTGAAGTGGGCTGCAGAAGCAAGCCCTCCCAACAAAAAAAGCCATGACAGCTGGGCGAGGGTTGGTGTCACCCACATAAAAAAACAGGGAATGCTCAAACAGGGAGTTATCAAAAGCATTAATAACGCGACAATTAGCGCGGGGCTGTCAAATTGGGTCAAGTGCTTACTCATCAACGTTGACGTTGAAAAAGCAAGGGTTGAGGCAATGGGAATTAAAAAAATGAGTTCAAGGGAAAACCAAGCACATTCTCCTGATAGATAGCGCGCATGGGAAATGGTAACGCCGCCTAAAATGCCTAGCAAAATAGCGATGGATCGATTGACACCCAATGGCTCTTTTAAAACCAGCCGGGCACCAAGGGTGGTGAACAGCGGACCCATAAACCCCAGAGAAACCGCTTGGGCAATGGGGATAAACGCTAGAGAAAGGTACCAAAGGACGATGCCAACCCCCGATGCAAGGGCTCTCCATATATGAAGGGTTAGATGCTGCGTGCGCCAGGTTTTTGGACCATGATAAACAAACCAAGGAATCAAAAACAAAAGACCAAAGAGGTTTTGAAAAAAAGCAAGCTCAACCGAAGGAAGTGTGTTTTCTTGGGTTGAAAGGTAGCGAATGATGCCGTTGATGCTGGCAAAACAAAGGCATGAAAGGGTTTTCCAAAAAGCCCCTTCCCAACGGGATTTATGAATCTTCATAACGCAGAAACCAGACAGTCATTAACATCATGCCCCCCACCGCTAAAATCAGAATGGGCGACACCGTTTCATCAAAAGAAACATAGCCTAATAGCGCCCCAAACACAAACCGTACGATAGACAACGGCATCAGATAGGTGATATCAGCTAATTCTAAAGCCCGGTTTAAAGCATAATAGGCTAGTCCACTTAACAACCCCAAAAAAACCAACCATGGAAGCTGATCCCCAGTTGGAAAAGTCCCCATTAGCACCGTTGGAATGGAGAGAAAAAGACTTCCCCAGACAAGCATGGAAAACGTTGCGTCCCAGGATTCAACCTGCTTTAACACTTGCTTTGCCATTAAGTGGGAAGCGCTCAAAGCCCCCAATGCCAGAAGCGGAATGAAGGCATACCCACGATGGGTCAAGCCAAAAAAATTTTCATTCCAAACCGCTTGAAAATGTTGATAAAATAATAGACAAATTCCAGCCAAACACAACCCAAAAGCTGTAAACCTTTTACGCTTTACAGGTTCTTTCAAAAAAAGATGAGCGGCAAACACAGTTAGCAGCGGGCTGAGCAACTTAAAAACAGACAGAGTAGCAAGGGGGATATATTTCAAAGACACACACCATAGCCCAATGCCGATACTGGCGAAAAACGCCCTGGTCAGGGCAAGGGGAGAAGAAAAGATAGGTCGCGCTGATTTTAGAGAAGAAAACCCCACCGCTCCAAGAAAAATAGCCCCCAAAAAAAGCTCAAAAAAGGCTAATTCAAAAGGTGAAAGCGGATCTTCCCCAAAGGTTGACAGGTGGCGAACCAAGGCGGCGATCCCTGCAAAACAGGCATAAGAAAGCACCTTCCACCCAAGGGCCTGTTTTTTTTGCAAAGATTGAAACAAAACCAGAACCATAAAGCCTCTTCTCAAAAATATCTAGGCATTCTAAAACAAAGATATTTTTTCGTCAAAAAAAGTTTTTTTATCGTTCAATAGAAACCCGGGCTTGAGTATAGCCATGCTTGAGTACGGTTTCTAAGATTGCGTCCGCCTCGTTTACGTGTGTTAAAGGCCCCACCATGACCCGATATAAAACCCCGTGGGAGGTGGATTGTTTTTTAATAAAAATTTTATGCACAAGGGATAATGCACGCGCATTTTTTTGAGCATCCGGAAGAAATGCATGGGTTTTTACCTGAACGTAAAGACGCGGACGACCTGTTTTTGCTTTAATGCCAGCGGTTTCAAGGGCTGGATCTTTCACTGAGAGGGCTTGTTTTAAAATACCCTCAATAGACTGAGGAACGGCAGGTGAGGGTGGAATTAGATTGTCAATGCGGAGCTGCTTTTTAGGAAGTGCAGCCGCCATTGCAGGAGAAATGATAGGAGGGATGCGTGAGGTTGGCCTCGAAGCAAGCAACGTGGGCCGTTTTTTAGCCGCGCGTGAGGCGAGTTTTGTGCCACCTCTTCCTTGCCTTGCAAAGGCTCTTACATTTTCAGGTAAGCTGATACTTTCTTCCGCCAGGGCTTGGATTTGAACCATTGCCGTGCCTTTTTTATAAAAACCCAAAAGCTGCGCCGCGCGTACTGAAACGTCCAAAACCCGATTGTTCTTAAAAGGCCCTCTATCGTTGACTTTCAATTTCAACATCCGGCCATTTTCTAAATTGGTTACCAAAACCACACAAGGAAGCGGAAGCGTTTTATGGGCTGCAGTTAATTGATACATATCAAACGGCTCTCCTGTCGCTGTAGGCAATTTATGGCAACCATCTACACCTCCATAATAAGAGGCAACGCCTGTTTCTTTTAATTCGTAATGGTGTTGTGGATAATACCAGGTTCCTTTGATTTGATAGGGTCTGCTGGTGGCGCGTTGGGGGCTGAACGTCTGGCAATCATCCAAGGATGAGCATCCTGCTAGGAATAACACTCCCATAAGAGAAACCGCTCTCAAACAAAAAAACATCACTATCTATCGCCTGCTGAAGATGCCTAAAAAAAACAAACCACTAATTTGTATATGGAGTAAAAAAGATCAACTTTCTTCAAGAAAGCTACAAAAACCTTTGGATAAAAGCAAGTTTTTGTTAAATTCTGTCTGTAGCGCATGAGTTGACTAAGCTAGCTCTGGCCATCATAAATTAGCCATCGTCATATATTGGGCGCAAAAAAGCACTGACGCCTGAGCAGGTGGTTGATGACACAAGGTATCGTCTGGATTTAGGCACCCCTAAAACCAGGGTCGCCCGAGAAGCTCACATCAGCCGCCAAACGTTGTACCAGGTCTCTTGCGTGAATTGTACCAGGTCTTGCGTGAAGCTGGGTAGATTCTTCAAGCGTTACGCCACCTGAAAAAGCCATTTGTGTTGAGAAAAAGCTTATGCTGAGTAGGGTGATGAAAAAATCCTTCGTCATGGTTGTAGTTCCTTTGTTCTTTAAAGTTTTTGAAGGGTTAGGCCTTTTTGGCCATGTTGGATGTCTTGAAAATGTTCTAGAAATTTTGCATAAGCGGCCTCCTGATTGAACAGAAGCACCACATTTTCAAGGTTTGAATTGTCTTGAACATTTGTGGTAAAGCCAGCAGACCCGATACAGATAGTATGGTTAACATCGCGTTTTCTTTCTATCCCAGTGTCAGGTGTGGTTGTACGCCTGTTCAATCTTAACCCTAAAAAGAACAGCGTACGCCTCTACCCGAATCTCCCCAGGAAATTCACACTTCAACAGACTCAACTTTAACACGGTCTATGGCTGAAAAAGAATTAACAAAGTGTTGCTCAAAAAATGTTTTTTACCTCTTTTATTGAAAAATGACAAATCACACTTTGGGAACAAGGAAGAATAGGCATTCTAAGAAGATTTTTAATATTTTTTATTAAAAATAAGGAAGGGGCAAAAACCCACAGATTGGAGACTTCTGGCCAATTGATGTCTCTCAAAGTGCGAGGAGTTGGGAGAAGAGGTGTTGACAGGTTAAAAAGGATTAGGGAATAAATAGGAATATCCTAAATTTATTCGCACTTGTCCGAAGAGGAGGAATAATCTTTGAAAAGCTCTCATAGAACAACGTCGTTTTATCCATGGTTCATATGGTCTTTTGCGGGGCTTTTCTATCTGTATCAATTTGTGTTGCGCACTTCCCCTAATGTCATGGCTGATCAGCTCATGCGGGATTTTTCTATTGATGCCTATTCTTTTGGAATTTTAGCTGCTTGCTATTATTACACCTATTCTCTTTTTCAAATTCCTGTTGGGCTTATGCTAGATTCTGTCGGGCCTAAGCGTGTTTTACGCGTTGCAGTTGGACTATGTGCTCTGGGGGCCTTAGTTTTTTCAGCAGCTCCCAATTTATGGGTTGCAGCTTTGGGGAGAACTCTCATTGGAGCTGGCGCTTCTTGTGCTTTTTTAGGGACCGTGCGTTTGGGGACCCTTTGGTTTCCGCCTGAAAGGCTCGCTTTTGTTGTGGGTGTTTCTGTTGCCCTTGGAAAAGTAGGCGGTATGTCTGCGAACCTTCCTTTGGCTATTTTAGTGGAAAATTTTTCTTGGCGCCAGGCGACGCTCATTCTTTCCCTTGGGGGTCTTATTATTTGGTTGCTTGTTTGGATTTTTGTGAAAGATGGCCCCCGCGATCGTCTTCCCCCGCGCCCAACAACGGGAGGGTCTGCATGGGGGGCTACCATTCCAACATTGTCTTTGATCATTAAAAGCCCTGCCATTTGGTGGATTTCTCTGTATGGTTGTTTGATGTATGTTCCGCTTTCGGCTTTTACAGACGCTTGGGGAACTTCTTTTTTAATGAAGCTCCACAACATTGATAAACCAACGGCTTCTGGTATCATCAGCATGCTTTTTGTTGGAACGGGGATTGGAGCACCTTTGGTTGCCTTTTTCTCGGATTATCTCCGTGGGAGGCAATTTCCCATGGTGATATCAGCCATTCTTTCTTTGCTTGCAAATGGTGCGCTTATTTTTATCCCTGACCTTTCCTTAGAGATTTCGATCATCTTACTTTTCCTGATCGGTTTTTTCATGACAGGGCAGACCCTTGTTTTTGTTGCTGCCAGCGAAGCAACCCCTCCTCACATGAGCGGAACCGTCACAGGTTTTGTGAATATGATCGTGATGACGGGAGGTGCTATTTTACAACCTCTCATCGGATACCTTTTAGATTGGTCTTGGGATGGAAAAATGGAAAACTGTTTTCCGTCTTATAGCCTCAGCGATTTCCGCTTGGCGCTTTCGACCATCCCTTTATGTATGTTGTTATCTATTGTGGCGGTTGCGTTTATTCCTGAAACACACCCTAACCGGCGTAATAAAGCCCAAAAGTCCGCTGTAAAGGGAGAGGACATAGAGTAGGAGGAAGGAGCAATGGAAATATTACCTCCTTCACTAGCTGCGCTGATTGCGTCTACGTTAGCATCCGTTTCCCCGGCTCAGCTTCAAGGATGGGGGAAAAAGCTATCTTCAACCTATCGAAATGAAACGTTTTCACTAAACCCAGAGCAGTGCTTTGCATATCTCACCGTCAGGCTTCCTGCAACGTATGCCGTGTTGCGGACCGTTTTAAAAAAACTAAAATTATTTAAGGGGGAAGATGATCCATTTAAAACACTGTTAGATGTAGGAACAGGGCCTGGAACGGCGCTGTGGGCCTACCAAGAAACATTCCAAGGTTTGGAAATTTTCACGGGCATCGACCAGAGTGCAACGTTTTTAAGGCACGCAAAGAAGCTTTTAGAACCATTTTCAAGCCACTGCGTTGTCACCTTAGAGCAACGGAATTTTTTAAAAAAAGGATCTGCTCCGCTTGTTCCCCATGAATTGGTCATTCTTAGTTATATTTTGAATGAGCTATCCTTGGAAGCTGCAAAATCTGCTTTAACTGAAGCATGGAGGCTTTCTACCTCAACCCTTGTGCTTGTGGAGCCAGGAACATCCAAAAGCTTCAAAAAATTTCTGGAATGGAGAGAACATCTGATCCATTTGGGGGCTTTTATATGGGCTCCTTGCCCTCACTTGAAGGCTTGTCCCCTTGCACCCCATCCCACAGATTGGTGTCACGTTCATGTGCGGCTCCCCAGAAGCCGTCGCCATCAATCTATCAAACAGGGAACATTAGCCTGGGAAGACGAGTCTTACCTTTATCTGATTGCAAGTAAAACTCCTTGTCCGCAAACAGGATGGAGCCGCGTTTTGCACACACCTCAAAAAAATCCTGCTCATCTTCGTCTTTCCCTTTGTCAACCTGATGGAACCTACGATGAACAAACCCTTACCAAGAAAAAAGATGTCTCGCGTTATCAACAAGCGCGTAAAGTAAAGTGGGGAGATTGTTGGCCATCTGTTGGTTAATTTTTTTTTACGTCCTTTAAAGAAAAACTGCAATTTCACTTGATTTTTGCTGCAAAAACCGATACACCTGGATACATAGTTTGGGTCCCCATCGTCTAGAGGCCTAGGACACCGCCCTTTCAAGGCGGCAACACGGGTTCGAATCCCGTTGGGGACGCCATCGTCAGCTCGCGGGCTGGTAGTTTTCTAAATTTTTACAAAAATCTAAAATGTAAAGGGAAGAGGGAATCCCAGAAGATAGAACCTCCTGTTTTTAAGGCTGAGGGGGATAGACATGGTTCCGTCTTGTTCTCGGTCAAGAAATATCTCAGAAAGCTTTAAAAAAGTAAGGTCCCGCTCGCTAACGCCTTGAGTTGCTAACAGATTGAAAAGCCTTTGAAAACCTTGAATTTTAAGTTTAAAATCTCCCTTGAGTGCTAGATTTTTATCGAGGGACAAAGATCCGTCACAAACGAAATTCATCTGGGGGAAAACCAAAGAAATTTTACCAAATTGCAGCTGTCCTTGATGGTTTCTCCAAGTTTCGAGGCCGTTTTTTCCTTTCATAAAAGCATCAATTTGGGTTATTTTAAACGCAGTTTCAAAACCAACGCGAGTGTTTCCTTGCAACCGCATTTCTTTTGTCCACCCTTCCAATTTCCCGGTAGCAGAAGCCTCTAAAAAAAGAGCTTCTTTTTGATTCTTGGTTAAATGGAAATCTAGATGGGTTCCTAAAATTTTCAAAACAGGCATGTTGTTTTGGACAAAAAAGAGAGATTCTATATCAAACATAATGCCTTTAAAACGGAATCGTTCAAGCAACACATTTCCTCGAAGATAAGATCCTTTGCCTCGGTAATTTTGAAATGTAATTCGTGGTGTATCTTCAACCCGAATCCAAAATTGATGTTTAAGCGTAAAAAAAAAGCCTGCTTTGATAATAAGGGCTGGCGCATAAAAGCGAAAATCCCCAGATTTTATCTGTATCTCATTTAATTTAAACGTTAAATCATCTGGAAACCCTGATGCCTTCATTTCACGGTAAGAAATTTGAACACCGTATTTTTCCATATCTCCGAGAATTTTTTCTAAAATGTTTTCAAAAAGCCAGCGCTCTATAAACCAAAACGTTGAATAGGTAAGCACAAGGGTTATAAAGACAAACCCTAAAGATCGCTTAAAAAGGTTAGGCGTTTTGGCAGACATGTTGCTTGCCCTCACAGCTCGCTTGATGGGACGCGTCTTCAATGCGTTGCTGCAATTGTTTCATGAAATCAACACGTTTTAACCCTGGTAGAATCGGGGGTGCAAAAATGAGAAAAATAGTTCCCGGTTTTTTACAAAATTTTCGTCGCTCCCAAAAAAAACCTGAATTTAGACCTGCTGGAACAACCGGAATTTGTAAGCGGTGATAAAGGGAGTAAACGCCCGGGTGATAGGTCGAGGGAGCTCCAGGCAACGTGCGCGTCCCTTCTGGAAAAATAATAATAGGTCTTTTTTGAGCAATAGCTTTTTCGGCTTTTTGGAACATCAGGGAAAAAGCTTTCAAGCTTTGACGTCCAGAACGCACAACAGGAATCATTTCGAGTTTTTTTAAAAGAAGACCCACAAAAGGAACATGCATCAAACTATTTTTTAAAACGATAGCAGGATCTTCAAACAAAGCACTAAACACGATCGTTTCCCATACAGATTGATGTTTGCAAGCAATAATAATCCCTTTTTCATGGTGGGGAATATGCTCCAACCCCTGAACTTTGTAGCTAATGCCTAAAATGAGTTGCGCCATTTTTAACGTGCCCTTAGACCAAACCCTTCCAACTTTCAAGGTAAGGCTTCGGGGTAAACAAAAAAGGAGCAGAATAGGGAAACTACAAAGGCTCGTCCACACGTAGAAGATAAAATTGAAAAATAAAGATTTAATAAAATTCATATTAACCTAATTTTAGAAAAAATTTTTTCAATAGTTAGACGAGAAAATGAAAAAAGAAACTTATTGTATTCTTGGAATATTTTATAAAAACGTCCTTTTCCCTCAGAAATAACAGGATAAGGTATCATAGATACTTGGGGCATTTGGTTTTGTAATTCAAAAAGACTTCGGGCCATATGATAATCAGATGTAACCAAATATAAACTATGAATTTTCCGTTTTTCAACCCATTCTCTCACCTCTTCTGCGTTCCCAACTGTATTTTTTGCTTCATATCCTAACGTTAAGCCAGGATACTTAAATTGTTTAGAATAAAATTGATCTCTTTCTGTCCCAACACCAGAGATTAAAATTTGGTTTGCGAGTTTTTTTTGAGCAAGAAAAAAACCTTGCTCAATGCGTCCCCGGTCTCCCGTTAACACGACAATGGCTTCTTGGGGAAGCAATGTTTCAACGGAGGGAATTTTGGCATACATAACCCAGCCATAAAAAAAACCAAACCCACCCAACCAAACTGTCAAAAGCACACAAAGAGAAAAAAAAAGTTTCACGAAAAAAGAAAAAATTAACGTCATGTTCCTTGCAAAATTAACCTAGCTGATTTCAAGATTTCGAAGTGACCACACAACCGTAAAATGGGTCACCAAGTGTACAAGTGTTAAGCTCACAACCAACATGAAAACAAAAAAAACAAGAAGTTGATACAAAAAAGAGGGGCTCAGAAAAAAATTTAATAAAGAAGCCTCTAGCTGCAAAAAAAGCAACAACACCATACCTAAACAAAAAAAGCAAGCTATCCAAAAAGCTTGCAAGGTGTTTTTAAAAGAATGCTTTTGAAATTGGCGAGAAATATAACGATCTGATGCTCCCATCAAATGCAAAATTTCTAAAATCGAGCCATGGATACGAATCCCAGTTCGCACAGAAAAAATCACAACTAACAAAGCTGCAACCAAGAAAAAAAAAGCAGAAAACCAAACGGCTTGTTGGATTGTGCTAAGCCATCGAGTTAATTTTTGCAGAATTGCTTGATGGTTAAACATCACTGCTTCTGGGTAATTTTTTTTCACGTCAGCCTGTAATTGGGGAAGGGCGGAGGTTTCCTCTGGCTTAAAAAAAACATCTACCATCACAGGGGGCAGCCTTAATTCTTCTGAAAGAGAAACTAAATCCAAACGCTGGGCAGTTTGTTCTAGCTGCTTTTCAGAAAAAGTGGCAACCCTCATCACTTCTTTTCTAGTGCTTAAAATTTCAGTCAATTTTTTTTCTACGTCACCACGTTCTTGGGGTGTTTGAATTGGAACCGTCACTGTCAACTGGGACTGGCTTCCAAGGGTTATGTTTTCTACATAAAAAGAAATGCCAAGGGCAGCGACCCCTGCAAAAAGAATCATAAAAAAAATCATTCCAAAAACCCAAGGCACGAAATCTGCTGAGCTATCTTGATGCAGGGGAAGATCAACACTTTTTTTAAAAGGGGGGTGTTGAATCATCAAACGGCCTCACGTTCGGTTTCGTTGTTGAAAACCCCTTGGGGGAAGGAGAGAAGCTTTCCGTCTTCCAGACGGAGCACTGTATGGGGAAATTTCTGGAGCAATTCCCTATTGTGGGTCGCAAGCACAACGGTTGTCCCAATCTTGTGTAATTCTTCAAAGAGATGAAAAAGCTTTAAAGCGCTCATGTCATCGACGCTTCCTGTGGGTTCGTCCGCCAATAAAAGTTTAGGTCTTGAGATAACGGCCCGGGCAATGGCAACACGCTGTTTCTCACCTCCGGAGAGAGATTGGGGATAGGCGTCCAAAGCATCAATTCCCACCCACTTGAGAAGCTCTTTGGCCTGATCTCGACTTTTATAGCCATCTAAACCACGAATGCGAAGCGGAAGTGCCACATTTTCAATAACGGTCAAATGATTCAACAATTTAAATTCTTGAAACACGATTCCCATATCTTGCCGTAAACGCTTTTTTTGCGAAAGCGACATCTTAGAAACTTCTTGGCCGAAAAGTGTTAGCTTTCCCCATGTCGGAGCTAAATTAAGATACAGTAATCTGAGGAGGGATGATTTTCCAGAACCGCTTGATCCGGTTAAAAAATAAAAACCACCCGTCTCAAGAAAAAAACAGAGATTCTTGAAGAGATGTTTTTGTTGATCATAGCTCAAACCAACTTGATCAAATATAGCAATTGGCTGTACCATAAGCACACCTTATACACGAGATTTTCGTTCGGGAAAAGGGAAAAACGTCTCTTATTTTATTTTTATTTTTTACGGTGCTGCCTGAAAAAAAATTAAAAACAAAAAATTAAATTGATATTTCCAAAGGAGGCTTTAAAATGATCTTCATGAAAATGTTTGAATTTATAAAGCCCGTTGAGGAAATAGTATGTTTTCGTCTCTGATCCAGAAGGTATTTGGTTCTGCAAATGAGCGCTTGGTGCGTAAGCTGGCCCCTGTTATTGAAAGCATTAATGCGTTGGAAAAACACGTTGCTTCCCTTACAGATGAACAACTCCAGGCCCGTACCCCTTGGTTGAAAAAAAGGCTTGAAGGTGGAGAAACGTTGGATGACATTCTCCCAGATGCTTTTGCAACCGTTCGAGAAGCCTCTAAGCGCGTTTTGGGGATGCGCCATTTTGACGTTCAGCTCAAAGGAGGGATCATCCTTCATCGTGGCATCATTGCTGAGATGAAAACGGGAGAAGGTAAAACTCTGGTAGCTACCCTGCCTGTTTATCTCAACGCTTTGTCGGGTAAAGGCGTACACGTGGTGACGGTTAATGATTACCTCGCTCAACGCGACTCAGACTGGATGGGGCGGATCTATAAATTTTTAGGACTTTCTGTGGGGTGCATTGTGCATGGCCTTACAGACGAAGAACGTAAAGAAAATTATGACGCCGACATCACCTATGGAACGAATAATGAATTTGGTTTCGATTATCTTCGGGATAATATGAAATTTCAGCTGGAATCTATGTGCCAGCGCCCCTTCAATTATGCCATCGTCGATGAAGTTGATAGCATTTTGGTGGATGAAGCCAGAACGCCTTTAATCATCTCTGGGCCTGCGGAGGATTCTTCAGATTTATACCGAACAACCAACCTGCTCATTCCTCTCTTGAAAGAAGAAGATTATGAAAAGGATGAAAAAGCACGCTCTGTCACCCTTACGGAAAAAGGGATGGAGCACATTGAAGAAATCGTCAAGGAACAAGGTCTGGTCAAGGGTGACAAGCTTTATGATGTTCAAAACATTGCGCTGGTCCATCATATCAATCAAGCCTTAAAAGCCCACAAGATTTTTGTGCGGGATGTGGATTATATTATCAATGAAGGCAAAATTGTCATCATCGACGAATTTACAGGGCGCATGATGGAAGGTCGGCGCTATTCAGATGGTTTGCACCAAGCCATTGAAGCGAAAGAAGGCGTCAACATTGAAGTAGAAAACCAAACGTTGGCTTCCATTACGTTTCAAAATTATTTCCGCCTTTATCCAAAACTTGCAGGGATGACAGGAACTGCCATGACGGAGGCTTCAGAGTTTGGAGATATTTATCGACTCGATGTGGTGGAAATTCCTACCCATGTTCCGGTTCAGCGCAAAGATTTAGATGATGAAGTTTACCGAACTTTTGAAGAAAAAGTAGAAGCAGTGGTGAAGCTGATTCAGGAATGTAGAGCGCGCAACCAACCCATTTTGGTGGGAACTGTCAGCATTGAAAAATCAGAAATTTTTTCGGCTTGCTTAAAAAAGCATAAAATTCCTCATCAAGTGTTGAACGCTCGCCATCATGATAAAGAAGCCATGATTATTGCGGAGGCTGGTGGGCTTGGCGCTGTGACCATTGCAACCAACATGGCAGGACGCGGAACTGATATCAAACTGGGGGGGAATTTAGAAGTTCGTCTTCAAAAAGAGCTGCGTGGGATTGAAGATTCTGAAAAGCGAGCCGCCCTTGAGAAAAAAATTCGCGAAGAGATAGAGACCCAAGAAAAATTGGTCAAAGAGGCCGGTGGGCTGTGTGTGATTGGGACAGAGCGCCATGAAAGTCGCCGCATTGACAACCAATTAAGGGGACGTTCAGGCCGTCAGGGAGATCCTGGAATGTCTAAATTTTTCTTGTCCCTTGAAGATGATTTGATGCGGATCTTTGGATCCGAACGTTTGGATGGTTGGCTTCAAAAGCTGGGCATGAAACCAGGTGAAGCTATCACCCACCCGTGGATCAACCGGGCTTTGGAAAAAGCTCAGCAGAAAGTGGAAGCTCGAAATTACGATATTCGTAAACACTTGCTGCGCTATGACGATGTGATGAATGCGCAACGCAAAGCCATTTATGAACAACGGCTAGAATTTATGCAGCAGGGTGACCTCCAAGAAGCTGTTTTTCATATGCGGGATTCTGTTGTGGAACGGATGCTTCAGCGTTGCATTCCAGAGGGAAGCTATCCTGAACAATGGGATGCTCATGGCATGTATGAAGAAGCCCTTCGCATTTTTAGTCTTGGTCTGCCCTTCAAAGACTGGGCCGAAGAAGAGGGAATCACCCGCGAGCTTGTCCACACGCGGCTTCAAGAAATTTTGCAAGATCACATGGCGCGAAAAGAAGAAATTTATACGTCAGAGGCTATGCGTTTGACGGAAAAAGGGATCTTACTGCGCACCCTGGATCATTTGTGGAAAGATCACCTGCATTCCCTTGATCATCTCCGTCAAGGGGTGCACTTACGCGCCTATGCCCAGCGGGATCCTTTGAATGAGTATAAGCAAGAAGCTTTTGGTATGTTTGAAGACATGCTGGATTGTCTTCAAGAAAATGTAACCTTATTTTTGTGCCATTTTGAGCCCAACTCAGGACAGTCCCAACCTTCTTTGGGAGATTTTTTTCAAGATTATCTGGGAAGGTCTGGGCAGGGTAGGCTTGTATTTCAAAGAGATGCAGCTGCTTTTGGAGGCGATTCCGAAGGGAACGTTTTGGTTAGTTTGTCTCCTGAAGAACAAGAGGGATTATCGCGTAATGCGCCTTGCCCCTGTGGCTCTGGAAAACGGTTTAAAAACTGTCACGGACAGCTTTAAAAGAGAGGTCTTCTTTTGGACACGTCCGTTAAAGCGATCTGGTTTTATTTAAGCCCCTGGTGGAAATCTGAAGAAAAGCGATTTGCCTGGATCTCCCTCATTTTTTTGGTTTCTTTAAGCGTTTTTTCCGTTTATTTAGCCGTGGTGATGAATGCATGGCAGAAAAAATTTTTTGATGCCCTGGAAAAAAAAGATTTAGAGGCTTTTTTACAACAGCTTCTTTTCTTCATTCCTTTAGTGTCCGTGATACTGGCAGAATTTTGCACCCGGAATTATATGACCAGCTGGATCAGCTTTCGGTGGCGCCGCTGGATGACCCGGGAGATGAAAGAAAAATGGTTTTCCACAAAGGGATATTATAGGGTCCCTCTAGAGACCCATGAGCTGGACAACCCAGATCAGAGAATTGCCCAAGATGCAGACACATCCACGGCTGGCATTTTGTCGTTGTTTTTGATTTTTTTTAAAGAAGGCATCAATTTTTTCACCTTTTCAACGATGTTGTGGGGGCTCTCCCAGCACCTTCCACTGGTAATCGGAGAGCATCGTTGGATGATACCTGGTTTTTTGCTGTGGGCGGCTCTAGGCTATTCTTTTCTAGGCATCGTGATCATTTTTAAAATAGGAAAACCTTTGATCGGCCTTGACCGGGAGCAAGAAAAACGTGAGGCAACTTTTCGCTATCGGTTGATCCGCGTGGTTGAAAGGCGAGAAGAAATCGCAACATTTGGGGGAGAATTTACAGAAGCCCAAGGGCTTGAAAAAGTTTTTCAAGCCATCACCCAAAATTATTATGCCATTTTAAAACGTCACATCTACATCAACTTCTTCCAAAATTTCTACCTGAACACAGGGCATTTTATTCCTATTTTTATCGCAGGCCCCACGTATTTTGCAGGGCTGATCACCATGGGAGTTTTGATGCAAATCAGGGGCATGTTTGGAGAAGTTTATGATTCCGCCTCGCTCATTGTGTTTAAATTTCAGCAAATTGCTGGAATTGTAGCGTCTATTCAGCGAATTTTGGCCTTTCATAGATTGCTTGAGCGCGCGGCTGATCAAGCGGCTCAAAAGGTTCAGCGCAAAGCGTCTTACCTGCAAATTCAAAACCTCACCTTGTTTTCCCCGAAAGGCGATATCATTTGGCAAGTGCCCCCTTTTGACCTTAAACCAGGAGAACATAAGCTGTTGATGGGGCCTTCGGGAATTGGGAAAACGACGCTGCTTCGGGTGATGAAGGGGATCTACCCATTTTATGAGGGAATTTTCAAACGTCCTGAGCAGATGCTGTTTGTGCCCCAGCGCCCTTACATGCCTGTGGGAACCTTGCGTCAGTGCTTGTCCTATCCCTCAAAACCTTTGGGAGATGACATCCTGAAGCCCTTGTTAGAGGCTTGCAAATTAGATCATTTAACTCCCCAGCTGGATGAAGAAGCGGAGTTTCAACAAATTTTATCTTTGGGGGAGCAACAGCGCATTAATTTTGTGCGAATTTTGGCCCATCAACCCAAATGGCTGGTTTTAGACGAACCAACGTCCCAATTGAACGAAGATTATCGAGATGATCTATTTCGTCTCTTGAAGGATCGCCTTCCAAACTCTGGGATGCTCATCATTACCCATCAAAAACTTCCTTTTTTCCCTGATATTATTCGAGCTGTCCCTTTAACAACGCAGGCCGCCCATGCTTACCCTCTCCCTTGAAACAGCTTTACAAGGGTTTGGTGTAGCGCTTCATGGGGAAGGCATTTTGCTCGTCCATCGTTTTAATCCAGAATCCCGCCAGGCCTCAGGTGCGTTGCTTCCCATGCTGGAAGCGTTGTTGGAAGAGGCAGAAACTCCTCCAAGCGCACTCCAAAAAATTGTGGTTAATAGAGGGCCTGGGTCTTTTACAGGCATTCGGTTGGGGATGGCAACCGCCCAAGCCCTTTCCTTGGGGTTAGGAATTCCATGGGAATCTGTCACAAGCTTTGAAATTGCGGCCTATGCCTTTATCTGCGAGCTTCAACACATGTTCACGCCAGTACTGCCGGTGTGGCTGCTTGTGGATACAAAAGGGTTTCAGATGGGGTGTGCAGCTTTTTCCTTAGAAGAAAAAGCTATTTTTGAGCCCTTTTACGGAACGCCTCAAGACATTGCTGAGACGTGTTTATGTGGAAAAAATGGTATTATCCTAGGAACGGGGCTTGAGCGTTTAAAAGACCATTTACCCAATCTGGATGCTTTTTTCTTTCATGAGCTCTCGGGGGCCTCTCTCGCCTGTTTTGCGGGAGCCTACGCCCAAATTTCTGATCGTTTTACATTGCACGGAGCAAGCCAGGGTGAAGCTCCTCTTTATGGGCTTCATCCCTATGCTCTTTAGCAAATAGACCCATTTTTGTCATCTCCGTGCCCCATTTTGTCATCCCCGCGGCGGCGGGGATCCAGGGAAAACTTAAAAAATGCCCCAGAATTTGAAGGCTGCAGCTTAGAGAAGGTTTGCCTGCAAAGGCGCTGAAACCTAGATTCCCGCCGCCGCGAGAATGACAAAAGAGCGGCAGGGATGAGATATCCAAGCTATCATAGCATCAAATTCCGGATCAGAGGAGCGAAACGCAAAAGGCTTACGGGCGCAAAGGCCATGGATAGCTTTGTTTATGGAGAAAACTGCCGTATGGAACTTTGCAACACCTCGCACGTTCGCGCTTAAACTCCCCTTTCCGGACAGTAAACGTGAACGCCAGGCTTAATCGTCGCCTTCGTCAGCATCCTCCCAGAGCGTGCTTAAGGTCAACCAAAGGGCCAGCCCCAAGAAAAAGAAACAGTCACTCAACCCCAAACTGTCTCCTCCTTCCCTTGGGGGGAAGAAAAAGTGTCGAAGGCGTGAAAGTTTCCGTTGCGCCAGAAAAGAAAAATCGTTTAACATCTTGTTTAGCCTTAAATGACTTGTGTTGAGTCGTTAAAGGTTAGCGGCATTGGGGAGTTAGCGCTCCCTGGTGTCGCGTATTTGCCCCTGAAACATTTGCTCCAGAGACGCGAAATAAGTTCAGCGGGTTTTATGCAAGAAAAGCAGGTGCCTCCAAGCTTTTCAAGCACTTACCAACCAAACTTAACCCCCAATCTAGCAAAATTTGTCTTTAAGATCAATCAATTTTATTTCGAATTTGTGTCTTTCCTGCGCCTTTTTTTTCTTGTCATCCACGTGCCTATTTATCATTCGCGTCCCTCTTTGTCATCCCCGCGCAGGCGGGGATCCAGGAAAACCCTATAGAAATGACGCTTCAGGAGAGGTGCCAGGCGATAGGCTTGTCTAGATTCCCGCTTCCGCGGGAATGACAATAAGGCACCCCTGCTTTTCAACGGCTGAAATTTGCCATTATTGAAAGATCACAGTGATGGGGTTGCCTTGTCGGTTGCGAAGATTTTTAAACTGCTCACGGAAGAGGGAACCGTCTGATACAGAAACAGATAGGTAGGTCAAGTCTGTTCCTGGGATCGTCCCTAATAAAGCGGTTAGGCCTTCGTCTCCCATGTTGTTCTGTACCAGATAAAGCCATGTAATCGTTCTTGGAAGCCCTTGGGCGAGGGCTTTTGCCCCTTCGTCTCCAATGTTGTTATGGCTCAGAGAAAGCTCCTGAAGGGTAACTGGAAGATATTGGGCTAGGGCTTTCGCCCCTTCGTCTCCCACGTTGCTCTGAAGCAGATAAAGCCGTGTAAGCGTTTTTGGAAGCCCTTGGGCGAGGGCTTTCGCCTCTTCGTCTCCCACGTTGTTATGGCTCAGGTCAAGCTCTTTAAGAGAGAGGGGCAAAACGAGCCCTAGGGTTTTAATGCCATATTGGCTGATGTTTCGCTTTGCTAGATTCAGCTTTTTTATCGGCGCATGGCGAAAGAGGTTTATGAAAGCCTCTGAAGGTTTTTGTTTTCCCAAAATTTAACCGTTGCTAAATCTTCAAAAAATTTATCAAATTGTTGCTCGTTTGGGAGGTTGCCCGGGATTTTGATGTCGGTGAGAAGCGGCGTGACCACATCCCTCAATTTTTTTTCAACCAAACGCATATTTTGCAGATCAGATTTTGCAAGCATCTCAAGGATCAATTTAATGATCTCCGCTGGAAGCCTCTCAAAAAACAGCTGGACATCAGGTGTAGCAAGGGGCGCTGCCACCGTGTTGGTGGAATCGCTTGTTTCGCTGGTGGGGTGATTGTTCTTAGAACCTGATCCCGAAAAGGCAAAATAAGGCATCATAAAGGCAACAAAAGCAAGCTTTAACAGAATTTTTTGGATTAAGTTATTCATAATTTATAAAATTATATAATAAATTCAATTTATTGAGGTGTAAGCCTGAAAAATTTTTCAATTATTAATTTTCCTTTCGACCTACACTACACAATCCCGTGAACAAGATGCGCCAATCCTCTTGGGCAAAAAATTTTGTATTAAAAAAAACTATTTGCGACAATTCAATTCGGCGCTACAGTACCCTTTTTAGGCACTTTTGAAATCGAAGATGTTGCGTTACCATGTCAGTATTTGATTTATCGCGGTCCAATCGAAGCCCCCTCGGCAAGTGGTGGTGGACTGTAGACTGGTGGATCCTTGTTTCACTTTTTCTTTTGCTTGGCATTGGTGTGCTTTTTGTCTTGGCTGCTAGCCCCGCGGTGGCTCAGCAACACGCCTGGAGTACGTTTTATTTTGTGAAGCGTCATCTTATTTTGTTTTTCCCTTCCGTTTTCCTGATGGTTAGCATATCCCTTTTGAATTTACGTGACATACGCCGTTTAGCCCTTGTGTTATTCGGGTTCAGTCTCTTTTTTTTGGTAGCAGTCCTTGTGGTGGGCGCTGAAATAAAAGGGGCCCGGCGTTGGATGAATATGATGGGCTTCTCGCTTCAGCCGTCTGAATTCATAAAGCCTGCCTTAATTATTTTATGTGCTTGGATGTTTTCAGAGCAAAAAAAAGATCCTACTTTTCCAGGAAACCTTGTGGCGTTGTTTCTTTATGGCATTACGGTGGTGTTGTTTATGCTGCAACCCGATTTAGGCATGGTGGTTCTGACAACAACTGTCTGGTTTGTTCAATTTTTCTTGGCGGGGCTACCTATCGTTTGGGTTATTCTTTTAGCCCTGTCAGGGGCGGGGGGGCTTTTGGGCGCCTATTTTTTATTTCCCCATGTAACTTCTCGAATTGATCGTTTTTTAAACGCTGGAGAAGGTGATCGATTTGGTGGACAATTTCAGGTTAACCAATCCCTTGAAGCCTTCTCCCGGGGGGGATTTTTGGGACAAGGCCCGGGGGAGGGAACTGTGAAAAAATGTCTTCCTGATGCCCATGCTGATTTCATCTTTGCTGTGGGCGCTGAAGAATTTGGAATCCTTTTCTGTTTAGGCATTGTGTTGATCTACGCTTTCATCGTTTTGCGCTGCTTATTTAAGCTATTCCAAGAACACGACCTATTCGCGCTTCTCGCGACGGCGGGTTTGGCGTGTCAGTTAGGCCTTCAAGCTGTCATCAACATGGCCTCCACCCTTCATCTTATTCCGCCTAAGGGAATGACCCTGCCTTTTATCAGCTATGGAGGATCTTCCTTGTTGGCAATCTCCATCGGTATGGGGATGTTGCTAAGTCTCACCCGACGCCGTATTGAGGGGATCCCCTAATCATGGAAGCCAATGAACCCATACGTGTTGTTCTAGCAGCGGGGGGAACTGGCGGGCACTTGTTTCCCGCGGAGGCTGTTGCAAGGGCGCTCCATCCAGCCCAAGTTACCTTGCTTACGGATGAAAGGGGGGCTCGCTTTGCCCATGGATCGGCATTTGAAGCGGTTTTAACCCTTGCGTCCCAATATCCCAAAGGTTATTTCGGCAAGTTGTTGTTTCTTGGGTGCAGTTTTTTTCGATCTTTACGGCTTTTATACGCCTTAAAACCTCACGTCGTTTGGGGATTTGGGGGCTTCGCAACCCTGCCTGTCCTTTTAGCGGCTTGGATTTTGCGCATTCCAAGGGGAATTCACCAGGCAGATCGCGTTTTGGGGAAAACTAATTATCTTCTGTCTTATTTAGCGCAAACCCTCGCCATCACCTTTCCTGTTTGGAAGCGTGCACCACGTCAACCTTCTCGGTACATCTCCCAAAAAATCACAGGTTTGCCTGTTCGTCCCAATATTGAAGCTGTTGCTGGCGCGCCTTATCCAAAGCGCGCCCAAGGTGACCCTTTCCATCTTTTGGTGTTGGGGGGAAGCCAGGGGGCGACATTTTGGGGAGCAATTCTGCCAGTGGCCATCTCCCAGTTGGCTCCTGAAATGCAGCAACAGCTTCAAATTTTGCATCAATGCCCTCAAAGAGAGCTTGAATCCCTTGAAAAAGCCTATCAACAAACCCATGCTAAAGTTACCTTAACACCGTTTGTTGAGGAGGTGGCAAAGGCGTTGGTTCAAAGCCATGTAGTCTTTGCAAGGTCAGGTGCGTCAACCCTCGCAGAGCTCAGCGTTGTTGGGAGGCCTTGCTTTTTAGTTCCCTATCCCTGGGCCATGGATGATCATCAAACTGCGAACGCAGCATATATTGTGGAATGCGGTGGGGGGTGGATGCTTCCCCAGGAAGACCTGACGTCAGAGAAAATTGCGGATTTTTTGAATCGTTGGGTTTGTTCACCGAAAATTCTTGAAAAAGCTTCCCAACAGATGGTAGCTTGTCTTCCCCCAAAGGGGGCTGACCACCTGGCCGCGTTGATTCGTCAGAAAAAACATGAAAAAAAGTCTCCAGTTTAGAAAAACAGCTTGTGTGGTCGATTGACTTTTAATTTTTTATCATCCATGATGGGTCCTGATTTTGTTTAGCAAAAACAAGAATGGAGAAGATTTATGAAGCGTACGTTCCAACCCAGCCGGCTTGTTCGGGCGAGACGACACGGTTTTCGGTCCCGCATGGCTACCCCTGGAGGACGGAACGTCATTTCCAGGCGGCGCGCAAAGGGACGCCTTCGGTTATCAGCTTAAATTGGGCTTAATACGCTTTTTTTGGGTGTGTTAAAACCCTTAGAACTTAAGAACAGGGAAGTTCCAATTGGGCATATGTGTATTGAAGAAACGACGCCAGTTCTTGGCGGTTTCTGGAGGTAAAAAATGGGTGGCTCCGGCTTTTATTCTTCAAAAAGGTCAAGCGGCTTCTTCTGATACAACTCCTTCTTTTGGATTTGTTGTAACCCGGAAAATGGGTAAAGCTGTTGTTCGTAACCGTGTTCGACGTCGCTTCAAAGAGGCTATTCGGGGACTTTTAAAAGAAGGTTTCCCCGTTCAGTTGGCGCATTATGTGTGTGTTGCCCGCGGGGAAGCGAGGGAAATTTCTTTCCCTGTTTTGTTGGAACAACTGAGGCGTGCTTTTGCTTTTCTGCGGGGAGGTTCAAAACGCCCCAGGGAAATAGCGTTACCCCTTGATTAGCCTCATGGTTTCTTCTTTTTTTAAAATTTTTCTGGGGTTTGTTGCTTCACTAGCTTTAAAGTTTTACCAAATATTTCGCCCATTTTTTGTGGCGCATCCCGGCCCAACCTGCCGCTTTGTTCCCACCTGTTCGGTTTATTGCGTTCAAATGCTTGAACGTTTTGGCCTTTGGAAGGGGCTTTTCCTTACGGTGAAAAGGCTTTTAGCTTGTCACCCTTGGGGTGCTTCAGGTGTTGATTTTCAAGATGAATCTGCTACAGTCATTCCGGACGTTATCCATCACCCGAGCAGTGTTAAGGGTGAATTGCTTCAAAAAAAGAAAAGAGATTTAAACGTATGATACCTGGCAATCGTAACATTATCATCACCGTCGTTTTAACGTTATTGATTCTGTTGGGGTCAGAATATTGGCTGCGTCCTAAACAAGCTCCAACTCCCCAGGAGCCTCAAGGTGTCTCTAGCGCACCGCTTCAAAACCCCCAGGCCCAACCTGATCAGCGTGTTGTGGGACGCCCTGTAAGTCCTTCGCTTCCTATGGGTTCCGTTCCAAAACTTCCCCGGGAACAGCTCCTGCAACAGGGAGAACGTCTCAAAATTCAAACGCCTTCCTTGCAAGGTTCTCTAAGGCTTCAAGGGGCAATATTCGATGATTTGTTGCTGAAAAAATATCGCGAACAGCTAGATCTATCCAGCCCTCAGATTGTTTTGCTGTCCCCTGAACATAGTGAGAATCCTTATCAAGCTTTTATGGGATGGTACAGCCCTGATACGAAACTTCGCCTTCCAGATGCTCAAACCCTTTGGCAGGCAGATCAACACATCTTAACACCTCAGCAGCCAGTTCGCCTAACTTGGGAAAATGGCCAGGGGATTACGTTTGAGCAAGTGATTGCTGTTGATGAACATTATTTATTCACCGTTACCCAGCGGGTGTTGAACAAAAGTGGGTCACCTATTTCCCTTGGAACCCAGGGGCTTGCCTTACGTGGGGGAACACCTCAAACCTCAGGATTTTTTATCTCTTATGAGGGGCCCTTGGGCGTTTTCAACGGCACCCTTAAAGAGGTTCCTTACAAAGATTTAGTGGAAACCCCCTTGATAGAACAGACAGATTCTCAAGGTTGGATTGGGATTACAGACAAATTTTGGCTGGTGAGCTTGGTTCCTGAACAAACCAAAAAAGTGGACAGCGCGTTTCAATATTATGAAAAACAAGCTGGACTGTCTGAAGCTTATCAGGTGTTTTTTCGTGAAAAACTTGAAACCCTCGCACCTCAAGGTGTTTTAGAGGCAAAAAATTATGTGTTTGCGGGGGCTAAAGAGCTTAATATTCTTGATGACTATGAAAACCGCTATCAAATTCATCATTTTGATTTGGCCGTAGATTTTGGTTGGTTTTATTTTTTAACAAAGCCTATTTTTTATGCCTTAGCTTGGTTGAAAAATTGGACGGGTAATTTTGGATTTGCCATCTTAGTCTTTACCGTTTTGTTGAAGTTGCTCTTTTTTCCCCTTGCGAACAAATCTTATCAGTCCATGGCGCGGATGAAAAAACTCAAACCCCAGCTAGATGCTTTAAATAAACGGTATGCTTCAGATAAAACCAGGCTTCATCAAGAAATTTGGGGGCTTTACAAAAAAGAAAAGGTGAACCCCGTTTCAGGTTGTTTGCCCATGTTGGTTCAAATTCCGGTCTTCTTTGCCCTTTATAAAGTGTTGTTTGTAAGCATTGAGATGCGCCATGCCCCTTTCTTTGGCTGGATCCAAGACCTTTCAGCACCAGACCCTACAACATTGTTCAATTTATTTGGCCTTTTACCTTGGACACCTCCTTCATTTTTAATGATCGGAGGCTGGCCTTTGATTATGGCAGCGACGATGTTCTTTCAACAAAAATTGAATCCTCCCCAAGCTGATCCCATTCAAGAAAAAATGTTTCTCTATGTGATGCCGGTAGTCTTTACAGTGATGTTGGCGCAATTCCCTGCAGGGCTTGTCATTTACTGGGCTTGGCATAATGCACTCACCATTTTACAGCAATGGATTGTGATGCACTATTATGAGAAAAGATCTGCATAAACATCTTTTCCTGTCATTCCCGTGGCCTTTTATCATCCCCGCGGCGGCGGGGATCTAGAAAAACCTAAAAAATGCCCCAGAACTTGAAGGCTGCAGATTAGAAAAGGTTTGCCTGCAAAGACGCTGAAACCTAGATTCCCGCTTTTGCGGGAATGACAAAAAATAGGCAAAAATGACAAAAGAGTATCAGGGATGAGATATCCAAGGCTTGTATAGCATCAAATTCCGGATCAGAGGAGCAAAACGCAAACGGCTTACGGGCGCAAAGGCCATGGAGAGCTTTGTTTATGGAGAAAACTGCCGCATGGTTTGCAACACCTCGCACGTTCGCGCTTAAACTCCCCTTTCCGGACAGTAAACGTGAACGCCAGGCTTAATCGTCGCCTTCGTCAGCATCCTCCCACAGCGTGCTTAAGGTCAGCCAAAGGGAGAACCCCAAGAAAAAGAAACAGTCACTCAGCCCCAAACCGCCCCCTCCTTCCCTTGGGGGGAAGAAAAAGTGTCGAAGGCGTGAAAGTTTCCGTTGCGCCAGAAAAGAAAAATCGTTTAACATCTTGTTTAGCCTTAAATGA
>JBOFKI010000058.1:0-4561 GCA_051657245.1 Alphaproteobacteria bacterium
CGAAACTTCCTTTTATGGGCCGATGGGTGCGTCACTCCGGTGCTCAGATCCTCATGTACCCTAAGTACATTCCGGTCTTGCGCTCCGTTAGTTCCTGCCCCTCAGTTCCCTAAAAGTGGTTTCGAAAGAGGTCTATTGAAAATTCTTCAGAAATAAATTCCTTGAAAAAACAAGATATTGTTCGTCTTTTTGCACGCGCTGTTCATGAAGGTTTTTACCAAGCAAATTACGCTGGCTGGAACAAAGTGTCTATTCCACTCCCCAATGGTAATTTTGGGAATCCGATTGTTGAATTTCGACGAGGTCATAACATGGGGGAGGATAAGGCTGTTCTCCTGTCGCTTCACACCCATTTTAAAGCAGAGCTCAAAAATTTTGATTTGAACTCTATTCACGTCTGCATTCCCTACAACATCATCGAATCACACGATCCTTATTACGTGAAGTCTTTTAAACTGGTTGGAGACATTTCTGACTATCTCTTGGGCTGGTGATGATCAGCCCACAAAAGCCCATCGCGTTCCAACGTGAAGAATTGTGCAAGAATTTTGTGCAATTCTTCCCGAGGGAAAATTATTTTTTTTGTATCTGTTAAATGATTGCAAGATCAGCTTGTCTTTTGGGTCGTTTTTGGGTACATAGGTAGGTAGGTTTGGATAACTTAAGATTGAAAGGTCATATGCTATGGCAGTTCCAAAGAAGAAAACATCCCCTTCACGTCAGGGTATGCGTCGATCACATCATGCTATTAAAGCAGTAAGCGCTTCTGAGTGCGCTAATTGCGGAAGTGTAAAACTGCCGCACCATCTATGTAAGTCTTGTGGTCATTACAGAGGACGTTTTGTTTTTGAAAAACCTGCCCAACAGGCATCTGAATAGTTTCTTTGGTTCCAGAGGGGTTTTTCCAAGAAAGGGAGCGGTGTGTCATTGCTTTTAGCCATTGATGGAATGGGCGGGGATAAGGCGCCTGAGATTGTCGTGGATGGCTTGGCGCTGGCCTCTCGCAAGCATCCTGGTGTGCGTTTTATGCTTTTTGGACCCCAGGAGCGCCTCCAAGGGCTTGTTTCAAAGCACGCATGCTTACGAGATTCTGTAACCTTTTTGGATACGGACGAAGTTGTAACCCCAGAAATGAAGCCAAGCTCAGCGGTTCGAAGTCTGAAGCGGTCCAGCATGCGTCTTGCCATTGAAGCGGTGCGTGATGGTAAGGCTCAGGGTGTTGTTTCTGCAGGTAATACAGGGGCTTATCTTGCTTTATCTAAATTGATTCTCAAAACCCTTCCGGGGATTGATCGTCCTGCCATCGTCAGCCAAATTCCAACCTCCCGGGGTGAGAGTATTATGCTAGATCTTGGAGCAAATTTAATTTGTACAGCTGAAAATCTCGTTGATTTTGCCCTCATGGGGGAAGCGTTTGCGCGCCATGTGTTGCATTTACATCATCCCACGGTGGGCCTTTTGAATGTGGGCGCAGAAGACATGAAAGGGCATGCACTGTTGCAAGAAACGGCCAGCAGGCTGAAAGACCATAGCTCGGCTTTTTATGGTTTTATCGAGGGAGATGACATCTCTAAAGGGACAGTCGACGTTATTGTGACGGATGGGTTTACTGGAAACGTAGCCCTTAAAACAGGAGAGGGGATGATTCGTCTTTTGTTTGATGCATTCCGGCTTGGATTTGCTTCATCCTGGGTCTCTAAGCTTGCCTATTTTCTTGCTCGCCCTCTTTTAAGAGACATTAAAGAAAAATTTGATCCCAGGCGTTATAATGGTGCTATCTGGCTTGGTTTAAACGGGGTTGCAGTTAAAAGCCACGGTGGAACCGATGCATTAGGGTTTGCTTACGCCGTAGGCATGACCATTGATATGGTGGAAAGCGGCTTGAATGATGCAATTGCCGAGGCTGTTGCGTCGTTTCATGCTACGGCGTCTGGAGAAATATAAATCGACGTCATAATCCAATTTTCTTTTTTTGGAATCTGGTAATAAGGAGCAAGGTGGATGTCGTTTCGGGTTCGTGTGGTGGGCGTTGGTTCCTATTTACCAACAAAAGCAGTTTCTAATCATGAATTATCCGAAAGCCTGGACACGAGTCATGCGTGGATTATGGAGCGTACAGGCATCGCAAAGCGTCACTTGGCAGCCTCTGACCAGCTGACTTCAGACCTGGCGTTAGAGGCTTCCCGGGCGGCCCTTCAACATGCCCAACTCCTTCCCCAAGATGTAGACCTGATTATATTGGCGACAACAACGCCTGACCACACGTTTCCTGCCACTGCCACCCGCTTGCAAGCAAAATTAGGCAACCAAGGGGCGGCAGCGTTTGATGTGGGGGCTGTTTGTAGCGGCTTTGTTGTGGCGTTCTCAACAGCCTATGCTTACCTCAGCCAGGGAATGGCCAAAACGGCTTTGGTGGTAGGGGCGGAAACCATGGGAAGGCTTTTGGACTGGGAAGATCGTCGAACAGCGGTGCTTTTTGGAGATGGCGCTGGGGCTGTGGTGCTTCGGGCAGAGGCGAGCACAGGGGAAGCGGGTGGCGTGACGTCGCCCGGGATTTTAGGAACCCAGTTACGCAGCGACGGTGCTGGATATGATTTGTTGTATACAACGGGAGGTCCTTCTTCAACCCAAACCGCTGGTGTCATTGAGATGAACGGTCGAGAGATCTATAAAAACGCGGTACTTAAGCTGGGTAGCGTAACAGAAGAAATTTTAGCGGCTCATCAACTAACCGCTGATGCTATAGATTGGTTGGTGCCACACCAGGCCAATCGCCGGATCATTGAAGCCACCTGTAAACGCCTTGGCTTTCCTGATGAAAAGGTGATTCATACGGGTGACCAGCATGCCAATACGTCTGCGGCTTCCATTCCCCTCGCCCTTGACGTGGGTGTTAAAGACGGGCGTATTCAGCCAGGTCATCTGATATTATGCAATGCTTTTGGGGGCGGGTTTATATGGGGGGCGGCGCTTTTCCGGATGGGGTGAGCAGATTTTCTTATGGGCTAAAATGCTCCCTTAGACATAAGCATGCTGATGTTGTGAACCTGCAGATGACTACATCAGAGCAAGACATCCTTACATTATATTGATATTTTATTAACTGGAAATAGTTAGTATATTGATATTAAACATTAAAAATGAGTATTGTTATGCCATCTCATCGATCAATTATTTCACTTTTTCTCCTTTCAACTTTTCCTGCATTTTCATCAACGGAAGCTGAGTCACAATCCACCCGTGCGCTATATTGTCCTCCAGAACCTGAAAATTTAGTATTTGTTCCTCTAAACGAGATTATGGCTGGACAAACGTCTGTATCCATGGAAGTGGTTGATAAAATATCTAAAGAAATCGTGGAAGATATTAATAAAAAAACCCCTTTGGAAAAACAGAAAAAAAAGGGGAGAATTCGCGGATTTTTCTTAGAAAACAATAAACCTGTTTTTTGTTTTAATAGCGGAACAAGCCCTCTTAGGGAGTCCCTTCGTGTTATCAAAACTCTGAGCATAGGAGGGTTGCGCCCTTATGTTTTGTCTGACGGCCATCACACGCTAGCTTCTTCCGTAAAAGCGATTAAGGATCTGGGGGGAGATCTTTCAAAAATGACAATTCCGGTAATCGTTGATGAAAAATTTGCTGGAAAGTACCAAACGAAAGAAGATCTTTTGCTTGCAGCCGAAAAAGAAAATAAAATCTACGCGAAAGGTGGAAGTCTTCCCGTCATGGGGATCGAAGAAGTCCCGGATGGGCAGATGCGCTCTTTTATCGAACAAACAGAAGCAAAATGCTCGGAAAGTAAAGATTACACGGGGCCAGCCACGCCTCTTTGGTTGCTTGTTTCGGGAAAAACGAACTATAGAGATAAAGATTTTATAGAATTTTATATCGAAGAAATTTTGGAAAAAGGAAACAGGCTTGGGAATATTACTTACCAAAAGGGGGATAAAATTTCGCCTGAAAAAGTTGAATCCGCGAGCAAATTTCTGCTTCAAAATCCTTCGTTCTTGAAAAAACATGGCATTCGAGTTATCTATCCAGCAAAAACTGGAAAATTGAAAGGGACGCCTGTTGTTTTTGGGACAGGTGGTATGACACCTGAGGAATTCTGCAAAGGGCTGAAAGATCCTGGTTCACTTAAAGCGCTCATTGATGAAAATATAAAAAATCGGAGAGAATTGGCTGATTAGAGTAATTCCCTAATTTTAAGGTAGGCAGAGCGACAATCCATCGTTGGCTTCGGCTCCAGTTTGAAACCCAAAAAGCGCACCCTCTTTCATCAAAAAATGGATGTAGAGCAGCTGAAAGCCTACGTTACCGCTAATCCCGATCACCCCCTAAAAGAGATTAGAAAAACTTTAAACCTAGCTTATCAGACGGTCGCCAGGTGGCTTGTGCGCCTGCAACTCACGCGAAAAAAAGACCACGCGCTACCGGGAGCGTCGCGAAGAAGCGCGCGCCATGTTCCAAGCAAAGCTCCAAGAGCTAGATCCGGATAAGGTTGTTTTGAATTGATGAGGCCGGCATGGATAACCGTCTTTATCGCGCGTATGCGAGAGCC
>JBOFKI010000059.1:0-9157 GCA_051657245.1 Alphaproteobacteria bacterium
AAAAATCCTTGGCTAAAAAGGGAATTGAGCTTGCGAAGCCAAGGCCTTTAAAATCCTTCAAACGCCTTCTTTTGAGCGGACGCGGACTCATTGAAACTGCCATCGGGCAGCTGAAGGAAATTTGCCAAATCCAGCATACGCGTCACAGATCCCCTAATAATTTCCTGGCAAATCTCTTCGCAGGACTCCTCGCTTACGCCTTAAAGCCCAAAAAATCTTCGCTTTCTTGGAAAAACAGACTCTCAAGAGGACTGCTTACGTCGAACTGAGGTTATTTTAAAGCATACAAACGTATCTGGAGGTCTCCCCCCAAAGATTTCGCATGATGTTTGCTTCTGCGCAATCCTGAAAATGCTGTCCATTTCGATTCCTTGGAGGGATTTGCCAAAAGAATAGGGGCCTTGGCATACGATTTAGATGCGCTTTAAGCGCTGGAGCGAAAACGGCCTTTTTGGGTCCATTTTTTTTGAACTCAGCCAAAATAAAGCATTGAAGATGGACATTGTCTTCATGGATTCGACGACAGTCAAAATGCATCGGCATGGGTTGGGAGCAAAAAACCAAAATATTGGAAAAAATGTGGGGGGTCAGGGGACAAAAATCTCTATAATTTTGGGAAAAAACACGCCAATTTCTGTGCAACTGACAGAGGCAAATGTGCATGAGTGTGAGCCTGTCAAAGCGATGCTTGTTCCCTTGAAATGGCTTGGAATCCAACGGTTTGCGGCGGATAAAGGTTATGATGCGATTCGAGACGCGTGTTCAGAGTTTGACATAAAGGCTGAAATTCCTCCTCGAAACAACAGGCGTGAGCACAGATTTTACGATCACACCCTTTACAAATGTCGCTGGAGAATCGAGGCGTTTTTCGGAAAATTGAAAGAAAATAGGCGATTGGCGTTGCGCGTCGATAAACTTGACACCTCTTTTCTAGGATTTATCTTCGTCGCTTTGATTAAAAGGATAGTTTGTTAACAGTTGCTAATACTTGCCTATTCACCTCATAAAATTTTTTTCATCAAGGGGCAGTCAGACCATACTTCCAATCGGGAATGATAACCACATCTTCAAAGCCACACACTAAAAAGAAACGATGAGCCTCTTGAAAATAGGTATTCAGTTGTATCTCTTTGGCTTTATTTTGAATTGCAAAAAGAGTTGCTTCTTGCAAGAGCTTTTTTCCTACTCCTTGCCCTCTAAAATTGGAGTCAATCCAAATAGAACCAATCCATAAAATATCTCCATGAAGTCCAAAATTTATGCCTCCAGCAAAGGCATTTTCACTTTTTGCATAAATAGAATGTGTTTTAAAATTTTCTCTAATCCCTGTGAGGAACTCACATTCTTTGCGAAGGCCTTCCTCAATTTTTTTGTCCCCTTCATGATTAGGCTGTGTTGTAAACGAAAAAGAAGTCGTTTGCACATCAGCCATGTCCGGATCCACAAAAAATAAGGGGCCACGTACTTTTTCAAAGCCCCTCCCCCACTTCAACCAATCAGTTAAAGCGAATCAAGGGTTTTTTGAAACTTGCCTGCGTGGGAGCGTTCTGCCTTGGCGAGGGTTTCAAACCATTCTGAAATTTCCTCAAATCCCTCTTCCCGTGCAATACGTGCCATCCCTGGATACATATCCGTATATTCATGGGTTTCCCCTGCGATGGCGGCTTTCAAGTTATCAGAAGTTGTACCGATGGGGTGCCCTGTTGCGGGGTCTCCCACTTCCTTCAAGAATTCCAAATGCCCGTGGGCATGACCTGTCTCGCCCTCGGCCGTTGAGCGAAAAACTGCAGCAGCATCCGTGTGTCCCTCAACATCTGCAATTTGGGCGAAATAGAGATAACGACGATTCGCTTGGGATTCTCCAGCAAAAGCCTCTTTCAAACTCTCAAATGTTTTGCTATGTTTCAACGCTGTCATGGCCAGAAAAACCTCCATTTTGATTCCATTAAAAACCAGACAATACTAGCATTTTTTTTTCACCCTGTCCTTAAAAAAAATAAAATTTTACCCTTAGAATTTATCTTCAAAAAAAAAGTGAAGCAATCTTTAAACTGTGTTAGGCTTGGTGGGACTTGTAGAAAATTAGCCAAAAGCAGAGCCTATTTTTTAATGTTTAAGAAATGTTACCACTTTATCATGGCTTTTGCTGACAAGCCTACAGCGCTGTGGAGCTTGGGGATTGTGACGTTTCTTGAGAGCTTTATCTCTCCTTTTCCGCCTGACCCTTTGTATGTGGCGATGTTATTAAAACAAAAAGAGCGCGCGTGGTTTTTGGCAACTTTTTGCACGCTTATTTCTGTGATTGGGGGCTGGATTGGCTATGTTATCGGGTATGCTTTGTATGAGTCTGTTGGTTTGTGGACAATCCAAACTTTGGGGCTTGAGCAAGGATTTGCATCGTTCCAAGAACAGTTTCATAAATGGGGATTTTGGATTATTGCAGCCAAAGGTTTGACCCCTATTCCTTATAAAATTGTGACCATAGCTTGTGGGCTTATTAAATTAGACCTTTTCACGTTCACCACGGCCTCTTTTGTAGCTCGAGGGCTTCGTTTCTTTTCTTTGGCAACGCTTTTTTATTTTTATGGTGACCAAATTCGTGATAGAGTTGAGAAAAATCTGGTTTGGTTGACCCTTGCTTCTTTCTTTGTGATTCTCGGTGGCATGTTTGTGGTGAAGTTTCTTTAAAATAACTACCTGCTTAAAGAAGGGAAGGATGTATGTCACCTGTTCGCTTGCTCACGATTTTATTTTCTATAGGATGTTTCGGGTTATTCGGTGCCTCGATAGCTCTGGAAGTTTGGGGAGAATTTTCCTCCTGTGTGCTTTGTAAAGTAGAGCGCTTTTTCTTTCTTGGGGGCGGAATGTTTGCAGGTTTAACCTGTTTCATGGGGGATAGAAAGCTTCTGCTTTCGCTAAAATTTTTGTCGGTTGTGTGGTTTGGAGGGGCTGGCGTGGCGCTCTATCATACCGCTGTCCAACAACATTGGGTTGAAATCCCTAGTTTCTGCCGCGTTCAAGAACCTGCGGGAGAAACAGTGGAAGAAATGGCAGAGAACCTTCTTAAGCTTAGGCATATCCCTTGCGATCAAATCACCCTTTCTTTAGGGGGGATTCCAGCGCCCGTTTACTTGATTTTTTTGATGACGATTCTTGGAGTGATTTGTTGGAATATGGGATGTGTCTCAAGGCTTTTATGTCGATCGAAGGGTTGTTCTTGAAGGGAGAAAAAGCATGCTAAACCACTCAAGTGAATTGGAAATTCCTCTTTTTCCGGGCCAAGGTTCCCAGGCGTCTCATCTTGATGAAATCTTGCGGGTAGATCTTGCAGGAGAAATGGGGGCTAAGCGCATTTATGAAGGGCAGCTTTGGGTTTTGAGAAAGCTAAACCCCCACCATCCAAGTGTTGAAATGATTGAGCATATGTATGCCCAAGAATGCGAGCACGCTGACCAATTTCAAAAATGGTTGCAGACCCACCATGGTCGCCCCACCTTTCTGGCCCCTCTATGGCACGTGGCAGGGTTTATGTTAGGGGCCACTTCTGCAGCCTTAAGCCCAAAGGCTGCTATGGCTTGCACTGTTGCGGTGGAAGAGGTGATCGACGCACACTATCAAGAGCAAATCGCTTCTTTACCTGAATCCCAGAAAACTTTAAGTGATTTTTTAGAAAAATGTCGCCAGGACGAGCTTGAACACCGCGATCAAGGCTATGCCCATGGCGCAAAAGATATACCCTTCTTTCAGCTTTTTACTGCAGGGGTGCGGGCGGCAACACGCTTAGCCATTTCCCTCTCTAAGCGTTTCTAGCCAAGGTAAGGATAAAAATACAGTCTTGATTTTTGCAAACACTTTACGTATGGTTAAGACACTTCGCAGATGCATTTCTGCGGATTCTCTATAGTCCCCTTCGTCTAGAGGCCTAGGACACCGCCCTCTCATGGCGGCAACAGGGGTTCGAATCCCCTAGGGGACGCCAGTGTTTAGCTTGGCGTAGCAAGAGAGGGAATTGCGTCTCTAGAATGTGTCTTGGAAAAGATACCTGCCACCTTCTTTGTCATTCTTGCGTTTTTTCCTGCCATCCCCACCACTCCATGTCCTTCCCGCGGCGGCGGGAATCTAGCCAATACTATCATCAGGTTTTTCTATTTTATAGGTTTTTTCTGGATTCCCGCCGCCGCGGGAAGAACAAAGGGGCTATATAGGTTTTTTCGCAGCAAAAGCGTCTGCCTTAATCTCTTCCAAAAGAAACTTGGCAAACCCAGAATCGAAAGCAAACTGAAAGAAACCATCATAATTTTTAAAATATTCTGGATGCTGTTCGCGTATCATTTCCTTGAGAGAAGCCACTTTTTTCAAGACCACTTCATCCGTCAATTCATCAGGTTTTTCCCCTTTTAAAAGAAAACTGCGGTAGGCAGAAGCGTATAAAGAACACTCCCCAAATGCTGTAAATTTTTGGTGTTTGGTATAGTGAGGGAGCCACTCTATTTTATATTCAGAGAAGGCCGAATCTAGGGATTTTTGGAGATCTACCGCAAAAACATTTTCTTGCTCAGACCCTTCGTAAGGATCATAGGAATGAGCCTCAATCGTTTTTTGTTTTTCGTTCTTTTGAATACGCACAGCAACAACATGACGTTCGTTGGATACGAGGAGGGGTGATCCTTTCCAGCTCTCCTTCAAATAGGTGGATAATGCTTTAATATCAAAAATTTCTTGCCCCCATAATTCACCAGATGTAAGAATGGTGGCGTCATCGTCTTCCAAGTAGAAAAAATGTTGTCTGCGTGGATAACTCTGAATAATAACCAATTTACGATGGAATTGATTTTTTCCCGAAAAACATGGCTCAGTTTTAAAGCTGTTTTCCTATCTTGAGGATTTTCAATCTTGTTTGCTGCGCGAATCGCGGGATGTTTTTCATCTAAAGGCTTATCATCCCCTGCTTTTGAAAATTTTATATCCACAGAGGCTCGCACCTCTTCTGAAAAATTTGTCAAAGGGTTTGCCCATCCATGGGAAGTTAAGCACGCAACACCTGCTGCTAAGAAAAATAATTTAATAGATTTCATCTTTGTTTTCTCCAAGTAATGGTGCATGCTAAACAAAGTATTAAAATATTTTTTTATATTGTAAATGTTTTCATATTTTCTTGCTGCTTTCATGAAGAAAACTAGGTGTTTAGTCTCAGACTATGATGGTGTATTATGTGGAGATTTAGTATCGAAGGATTGATTCTGAGACAAATATTACGTGAATGCGCAAAAACGACTGAGGCAGTGCGTAAATTGACTGGTGGAAACAAACAAGTAAGGAAGAAATTTAAAGCTTGGATAAATTTGTTACAATTTTAATAGAGGCATTCAAAAAAACCATGTGGGCGCCCAATGTTGAACGCCCACACGCGGCTTTGCAAAGCTTTAAATTTAATGCTTATGCTGCGCCTGGGTTCCCTCCTGCTCTGCTTCCTCTTCTAGGCGCTGGCGGAGCAATTCAGCAAAATCAACTGGTTTAAGAAATAAAGGTGGAAAACCGCTTTCTTGCGTCACCCTTGAGATAATCGCACGGACAAAAGGAAACAGTAAGCGAGGGCATTCCACAAAAAGAATCAAGCGCATCACATCATCTGGAAACCCTGACAACGTGAAAACGCCTGCGTAGTCCAGCTCAATGAGATAAACAGATTTTTGATCCCGCTCAACCTTTGCTTTGATTTTTAAGCTCACTTCAAAAGATTGCTCGGTCAAATGTTGCCCGCTCACCTCAATATTAACCGTGCTAGAACTTGTGGTTTCTTGGTTCACTAAATTTTCAATGGGATTTGGATTTTCAAAAGAAAGATCTTTAATATACTGGGCGTTAATCGCAATGCCTTGGGCTTGCCCTTCTGTTCCTGAAACTTCAGTTTCTTGCGGTGAAACCGCGCCATTTTTCTTTTTTTTATCAGACATTTTGAATTTCCTTTCAATCCTGTAACCGTTTCTCCACTTATTTCCCCCCCGACAATAAAAGAAAAAATTAGGCGGGTAAATACGTTCTACCTGTAATTTTATTCAAAAAAGGTAACAAACTCCTAACGAATTTGAAAAATTTTTAAAAAACAATGGGATAATGCTTCAAGCTTCCCCCTCAATTTCAACAAGCGCAGCAAAAATGGCTTCTGAAACAGAGCGTCCCTCTTTCAAAATATATTGAAGCGCTTGAAAAAGTCGCTCCCCATTAAATAAAATTTCATCTGTTAATTCACTCAAATGATGAAGGGGAATGTCCCTTTTGGGGTAAGCAATTAACGTATATTTAAAAATAGGCTTTCGCTCTGAAGGACATAGATAAAATCCTCCTAAGCGCATCTCTTGACTTAAAGCCGATAAAATCTCTAATATAGGTAATTTGCTTTTTAAAGGAATACGTATATCAAACAGCCCCAACATTTCCATATGATCCGAAGCCTCATCCCAACGAATCACGATTTCAAGGGGTTTTGGAAACGTTTCCACCAATAGCAGAAGCTCTGTTGAAGATAATTTTTTATAGGACCAACTATGGGACAAAGCTATATCTTCCCAAAGCAAAATAGGATCTCTTTGGGGCGTTGGTTCAATCAATGAACGTTTGACCATCCCTCCTCCAACTTAAAAAAAGCCATTCGACACCCGAAGGTTCACAAAAACAGGGTAAACTTGCAACCTTTATTTTTTCTTTTTTTCTACTCAAGAAGCACCTTTTTCTGTAGGTAAAGCTTCCATGGACACACCTGTCGTTTCATCCTCGTCAGTTTCCATCTCGCTCACACGAACTACTGAAACCACTTTTTCATCTGGAGCCAAACGGAAAATGACCACACCTTGGGTCCTGCGCCCTGCAATACGAATATCGTGCACAGGACAGCGGATCATCTGCCCACCATCTGTCAGCAGAATGATCTGGTCTTCTTCATGAACCGGCAGCGCCGCAACAATCAAGCCATTTCGGTTAGAAACCTCCATGGTCGCAACCCCCTGCCCTCCCCGGCCAGTTCGCCGATAAGCATACGCAGAGGTTCGTTTGCCATAACCACGCTCACTCACCGCGAGGATAAACTGTTCCTGAAGGGCCATTTCATCAAATTTTTCTTGGGAAAGCGCGCCACCGTAAGCAAGCAAGCTAGCATCCTCTGAATCTTCTTCCACCGCCTCGTCTGCCCCTTCACTCCGACGCAAGCGCGCTGCTTGGCGCAGGTAGAGTTCTCGCTCTTCTGGAGAAAAGCCTGTTTTCTCAAGAATGGTCATGGCCACAACCTGATCACCTGAAACCAAGCGAACCCCGCGAACCCCCGTGGAGGTGCGGCCTGAAAATTGACGAACGTCGCTGACGCAAAAGCGGATGCTGCGGCCATTGCGGGTCGTCAACAAAACGTCTTGATCTTCCCGGCACACTTGAACCGCGATCAAACGCTCCCCTGCTTCTTCCAATTTCATAGCAATCTTGCCGTTGCCACGAATATTGGTGAAATCAGAAAGGGCGTTTCGCCTCACGTTCCCTGCAGATGTGACAAAAAGAATGTCTAACCCTTTCCAATCTTCCGGATCTTCTGGTAGAGGCAAAAGGGTCGATAATGTTTCTTGCTGGGTTAGAGGAAGGATATTAAGCAAGGGTTTACCTCGCCCCTGGGGAGTTCCGATGGGAAGCTCATAAACTTTAAGCTGGTAAGCCTTTCCCACAGACGTGAAAAAAAGCAATGGCGTGTGGGTTGTGGCAACAAAGACTTCTGAAGAGATATCCTCTTCCCGGGTCGACATCCCCGTTTTGCCTTTACCACCTCGACGCTGGGCCCGGTAAGCGGCCAGGGGAACCCGTTTCACATACCCCTTAACGGTGAAGATCACCACCATATCTTCCCGCTGAATCAAGGCTTCTTCATCCAATGCTAAGTGATCTGCTTCCAAAGCTGTTCTTCTTGGGTCTGCGAACATAGTTCTGACCTCTAGCAGCTCTTTTTTCATCAGCTCAAACAACAGGGTTTTAGAGCTCAAAATGCTTACATACTCTTGAATTTTGGCAGCAAGCTCCTTCAACTCATCGGTCAGCTTTTCCCGCTCGAGCCCCGTCAATCGGTGCAAGCGCAACTCAAGGATAGCCTTCACTTGAGCTTCTGTAAACGCATAGCCTTCAGGCCTTAGCTGGGCTTCTCCCTCCCCTAACAGCTTGAGATAATCTGAAATTTCTTCCACCGGCCAGACCCGCGCCATCAAAGTCTGACGCGCCTGCTGAACGTCTGAAGATTGGCGAATGAGCCGAACAATTTCATCAATATGAGAAACCGCCACCACAAGCCCTAAAATCAGGTGGGCTCTGTCCCTTACCTTATTCAAGAAGAAACGCGTGCGCCGCGTGATCACTTCTTCCCGAAATTCAATAAAGGCCTGCAGCACATCTTTCAGGTTCATCTGAAGCGGACGACCAGCATTGAGGGCCAACATATTCACCCCAAAAGACGTCTGAAGCGGCGTCATGGCGTAGAGGCGGTTCAGGATCACCTCAGGAACCACATCTTTTTTCAGCTCAATCACTACCCGCATGCCGTTGCGGTCTGATTCGTCCCGCAGCTCACTGATCCCGTCGAGCTCTTTATTCGCGAAAAGCTCCGCAATGCGCTCCACCAAGCGCGCTTTGTTAACCTGATAGGGAAGCTCTGTGATGATGAGAGCAGTTCGGTCTTTTTTAAGTTCTTCCGTATGGCACTTACCTCGAATCGGCACACTGCCGCGTCCCGTGGTATAGGCGTCACGAATGCCTTTTTTTCCAAGGATAATGCCACCCGTTGGGAAGTCGGGCCCTGGAATGTAATCTAAAAGTTCGTCAACCCCCAACTCAGGATTGTCAATCAACGCACAACAGCCATCAATCACTTCCCCCAAATTGTGGGTGGGAATGTTGGTCGCCATCCCCACTGCGATTCCCCCGGCGCCATTCACCAACAAATTGGGAAAGCGAGCCGGAAGCACGCAAGGCATCATCACCGTGTCATCATAGTTCGGCTGAAAATCAACGGTTTCTTTGTCGTAATCTTCCAGAATGTAATGGGAAATGCGGGTGAGGCGCACCTCTGTATAACGGCTGGAAGCAGGCTTGTCACCATCCACCGAGCCAAAATTTCCCTGGCCATCCACCAACA
>JBOFKI010000060.1:0-22675 GCA_051657245.1 Alphaproteobacteria bacterium
TTCATCGAAAGGCTTTTTGGCCGAATCAAAGAGAACAAGAGAATCGCTATGCGATTCGATAAGCGCGACACCACGTTCCTTAGCTTTATCGCTTTGGCTCTTCTCAGGGCTTACAAGTTATTTTGTTAACAGTGCTATAGAAGCTCTCCTACTCATCTTCCCCAAACGCATCTTCGAGGAAACCTTTCAAAGCTTCTTTAGTACGTGTCTGGGCGCTTTCTTCTATAAGGTTTTTTTTCTCTTCACTAACCTCTTTATCAGAAACATCACCTGTATCCACATCACCTGAATCGATTGATTCAGTTTCAGTTTCATCTCCCCATGAATTTTCAGCACGACAAGAGGACGTAAATAGAACAAAAAAAATAAAAAACGCTTTGAAATAATTCATCAACTTCTCCACCCCACCTGCTTTTTAACCTCTTTTCATTTTAGCATGATGTTGCTCCCCATCCATCCAAAAATTAAAAACAGCTTGAGCTCCTTGTCTTATTTTTTCTTTTTGGCAATTTTATTTATTTGCTTAAAAAAAATCTTAACCTAGCATAGGCCTGGTTAATTCGCTTAAGCATCTCTTCTGCCTCCCCAAAGCCAGATTTTCCAATAACAAGATCCGGATGATAGCGCTTAACCAACAAACGATAGCGCTTTTTAAGCGCGTCGTGCGTAAGGGGTAAACAAAGTCCCAGTAACGTTAAAGCATCCTGAATTTCTTGGGAAACGGGGGAAGTTTTTTTTTCGGAAGGAGGATGGGAAAAATCAGCCCAATCTTTTGGAGTGTGCGTAAAGAAAAGCCTAGACCTCATAGAGCCTTTGCGAAAAGACCAGGTTGGGCGGTTCCAGGTAAGATCTTCTTTTCGGCTACGTTCTATTTCACCATCGCTCATGCCACGGTAATAATCCCAAGTGGCATTATACTGCTGCACATGCTCTAAGCAAAAATGATAATAAGCGCCTTCGCCTGGCCCCGCTTTGGGAGCTTTATAAAGCGCTTCTTGGGAGCAACCATCTTGCTCACAAATGGGAAAAGACGTTTTTCCTTCGCTATAAAATGTTGTTAAAAAAGAAAAAAGAGAACGTTTTGCCATTTTTCAACGATCTACCCGTACCAAGATAAAAAAACAGTATTCGACAATTTTTCTCGTATATTTCAAAAATTTTACTCAATTTTAATCAAAAACAACGTTAAATGATCAAGTAAAAGTTGGTAAGCAGAAAATAAAAAAACATTTATTGAACAGGTAAAGCTTCTTTCCACCATCTGAAAGAGAGCAGAAGTTTAAAGAAGAGTCAAGGGGAGTACTCGATGTCGGAAAGCACACAACATATTTTAACACGGATTCGGTCACCTCGCGTTCAAATTACGTACGACGTAGAAGTTGGAGACGCGATTGAGAAGAAAGAGCTGCCATTTGTGATTGGAATTCTTGCAGATCTAGCGGGGCAGACCCAAAAAGAGATTCCATCTCTAAAAGAGCGTAAATTTATCGAGGTTGACCGAGATAATTTTAATGATGTGATGACAGCATTGACACCACGTTTGTCTTTTTCTGTGCCTGCTTTGGGTGGCGGAGAAAACACTCAACTTTCTGTTGAACTGTTTTTTGAGACGATCAACGATTTCTCGCCTGAGAAAATCGTTAAGCAGATCCCCTCTTTAGAAAAAATCTATACGTCTCGTGTACGGCTAACAGATCTTGTTTCTAAACTGGATGGCCATGATGGACTCGATGCTGAGCTACAGAAGCTCTTTGAATCTCCAGAGCTTTTGCAAAGGCTTCAGCAAGAAGCCCTCTTGGAAGAAGGAGCTGAAACGCCAGAGATCAATCGCATGATTGAAGAGGGCCAAGCCGTGCGAGACCCAAGCCAAATAGAAAATGCGCGCGCACTTCTCAAAGAATTTATCCTTCAGTTAGCGGGTGCCGAAGAAGGCGTCCCCAAGAACTCTTATGGTTTTATTTTACAGTCTATCAAAAAATTGGACAGCCAGCTTTCCGAGCAGTTGGATGAAATCCTTCATCACCCCGATTTTCAAAAACTGGAGAGCAGTTGGCGAGGCTTTCATTACCTCGTCACAAATTCTGAAACAGGGGAAGGCTTAAAATTACGACTGCTTCAGATTAGCCAAAAAGAGATGCTCAAAGACCTTGAAAAGGCTATGGAGTTTGACCAAAGCCAGCTCTTTAAAAAAGTTTATGAAGAAGAATATGGGACGTTTGGTGGAAATCCTTTCTCTTGTTTGGTTGCAGATTTCGAATTTGGTCGCCACCCCCAAGAAATTGAGACATTGCGCAAGCTTTCAAACATCGCTGCAGCTGCCCATGCGCCTTTGCTCACAGCTGCGTCACCTAAATTGTTTGATATGGGAAGCTTTGGAGAAATTGGGAATCCTCGGGACTTGGGTAAAATTTTTGAAAGCACGGAACTGGTTAAATGGAATAGCTTCCGCAAAACTGAAGATGCCCGCTATGTCGCGCTTTTGCTCCCCCATGTACTGATGCGCCAACCCTACGGAGCCACAACAAACCCTGTTGAAACCTTTGATTATGAAGAGCAAGTCGATGGCGAGGACAATCGCAATTTTTGCTGGGGAAACCCAGCTTACGTGATGGCCCAACGCATCGCCAATGCATTTGCTTTGTATGGTTGGACCGCAGCCATTCGTGGTGTCGAAGGAGGAGGCCTTGTGGAAAACCTGCCGGTTTACAGCTTCAAAACGACCAATGGGGATTTAAACATGAAATGTCCTACAGAGGTAACCATCACAGACCGGCGAGAAAAAGAGCTGAGTGATTTAGGCTTCATTGCCCTGTGTCACTGTAAGGGAAAAGATTTTGCTGCCTTTTTCGGCGGGCAGACTGCACAAAAACCAAAGCTTTATAACACCGAAGACGCCAACGCCAATGCCTTGGTTTCAACACGACTACCTTACATGCTAAATGCATCCCGTTTTGCCCATTACATCAAGGTCATGATGCGCGACAAAATTGGAAGCTTTATGTCAAGAGATGACGTAGCAGACTATCTCCAAGATTGGATCGGGGATTACATCTTGCTATCTGATGCAGCTCCTCAGGAGATCAAGGCTCAGTTCCCTCTTCGGGAAGCCAAAGTGGAGGTTTTGGATGTGCCAGGAAAACCCGGCGCTTATAAGGCTGTTTTATTCTTAAGGCCACATTTTCAGCTTGAAGAACTCACAGCTTCTCTGCGCTTGGTTGCCAACCTTCCTTCTTCTGCCGCCTAAAAGGCAAATTTATTTTTAAACAAGGAGCAAGACCATGACAACACCATTTTATAGATCCGGCGACGACGTTCCCCAAAGAGAAATTCAAACCATGTTAGGTAGAGAAATGACAGGAAGCACGATTGATCATTACCCTCAAACTGCCACCGCGAACCATGTGATTCAAATAGGGTCTTTTACGAAATCTACCCTCAACGGATTAACTAAGTTTTGTCAGTTATTTGAATATGAAGAAACAATTGACCGTTCCATTAACCCCCATGCCGTGGGACAAATTTTTCCGTCTGGTTCCATCGCAGCATCCCATGTAAAGATCTGTATTCCAACAGGAAACTATGTCGCAGACCTTCAAACGCAGCTATATAAAGGTAATGAAATCAAAGAAATTATAATCAGACAACTGGCGAGTATCAAGAATACAAACACTGTGATCATGGAGATAAAATACAGTATTTGTTATATCGCTGCTTTTAAACCCCAAGGTAATCGCTCCTGGTTTACATTCCGGTTCGACAAGCGAGATCAGACATTCACAGCCTATGATCAGACAGGGAAAAAACAAGGAAAATCAGCTTCCCAAATTGATCTTACCACCTCTAAAGTGGGGGGGAAAAAATAATTTAAAAGAGCCTTTAAAACCCCTTAAACATGACACGTGCGAGGGGGTTTAGGCTGATTTTTTTCTCCGTTTTTGTTTCTTCCTAGACATCAACATAGAACCGCCTAAGATACATACAATGAACACAAGCGACAAAGTCGCTGGGATTTTAAGAAAATCTGATAGAAGCATTTTGCTCCCAATAAAACATAAAACAACTGCAATCCCTTTTTTCAGATAGCCAAATCTGTCTACAAAGTGTACGAGAACAAAATAAAGGGATCGTAGCCCTAAAATAGCCAATACGTTAGAACTATAAATCAAAAAAGGGTCTTGAGTAATGGCAAGCACAGCAGGAATTGAGTCCAAAGCAAAAACCAAATCTGCCAGCTCAACCAACACGAGCGCCATAAAAAGAGGGGTAAACGTCAAGCCACCTTCAGGATTTTTAACCCAAAAGGCTTTTCCTTGATAGTTTTTATCAAAGGGAAACCAAGCGATGAAGCGTTGGACAAAACTGTTTTCTAGAAAAGAAGTTTCTTTAGAAGCCAGCAAAAGCTTAACACCTGTCACAACCAAGATGCCTCCGAAAACAAAAAGAACCCACTCAAATTGTTCAATTAACTTTAAGCCTCCGATAAGCATGGCGGCACGCATAACCAGCGCCCCCAAAACCCCCCAGAATAAAACACGGTGCTGATATTTTGATTGAATCTGGAGGCTAGAGAAAATGAGGGTAAAAAGGAAAATATTATCAATGCTTAAAGATTTTTCAACCAGATAACTGGTGAAAAAAAGGACTCCTCTTTCAACGCCTCCATCGATAACAATACCCACCCCAAATAGAAGAGAAAGAATAACCCAAACCAAGCTCCAACGAATGGATTCTTTAAGAGAAACTTTGTGTGGATTTTTGTGGAACACGCCTAAATCAAGGATGAGCAAAACTGAAACAGCTATCCCCAACAAAGCCCATCCAAGGTACACATGCCCCATTTTTTCATCTCTTTTATGTTGAATTTAAGGAAATAGCGACTTGAAAAAATTTTACACTCTTTTATTTTAAAAATCATTCGGGATGGTTTTTAGGACTGAAATTTTTTAGAGAGCATGTTGAGCCCCTCTCGGTAATTGGGAAACATGAGGTGAATATCCATCTCGCGCTTTATTTTTTTGTTGAGAATTTTTTTACTGCTTCGATAAAAGCTTTTCCCCATAGCCGACAAATTTGCTTCTTCAGGAGAAAGAAGAGGAAGGGAAGGATGCTTCAAAAGTTTGCACCCATATTCCACGAGGCTAGCTGTAGCGGATGGCTCATCGTCTGCAACGTTGTAGATACAGTTAGAGATATTTACTCGTTTTCCACTATTTTTCACCATAGAAACTTTTAAAACTTGTAAAATATCATTCAAATGAATGCGAGAAAAAACAACATCTTTTTTAAAAATGCGCTTGGCTTTCCCCTCCAAAATAGCTTCCAAAACATTTCTTCCTGGTCCATAAATCCCTGCTAGCCTGAAAATATGAACAGGAAAGGGGGTCATATAACGTTGGAGCGAATTTTCAATGTAGAGACGTCGCATACCTTCTGGTGTGTTAGGATGGGGCACTGTTTCCTCATCAACCCACGCACCTTCATGATCACCATAAACCGCTGTCGAAGACAGATAGCCTAACCATAGCAAAGGAGAGGTGTTTTTTTTAGACGCACACAGGGACAAGGGAGAGAAAAAAGGCTGCTCCTTAAAATAACTTTTGTTTTTTTGGGAATTCTCTTCTGGCTCAAACTCTCCAATTGGAGGGATTGAGATAAGCATATGGGTTGCCTCGTGCAACGCTTCTTGGAAATGAGGGTCATGGGTATCTGCCCAAGTCTCAATACCCAAAACTCGAAGGCGATCAGCTTTTTCTGGCGAGCGTGTGGTTCCTCGAATTTTCCACCCCTTTGAGTTTAAATCCACAGCAAGGGCTTCTCCTACATACCCCAAACCTATAATCATCAAACAAGGCATCTTGAATCTCTCTATAAGCTATAGCAAGCTTCATCAAAAGAAGGGCGGACCCCACGTGGATAGAGAGCTTCCGCATTCCCATACCCCACGTTGCAAAGAAAATTACTTTTCCAAGGCCTGTCTGCAAAGAAAAGCTGATCCACCATATCCTTATCAAAACCTGACATAGGCCCACAATCCAAACCCATGCTACGAGCTGCAAGGATGAAATAGGCGCCCTGAAGCGTCCCATTACGAAAAGCAGTTTCGCTTGCAAGGTCCTTATTATCCACAAACCAAGACCGTGCGTCGAGGTGGGGAAACAAGACAGGTAACTTGTCATAAAACCTTTGGTCATGGGCAATGACCACCGTTACGGGGGCTTCCATGGTCTTATCGACATTCCCAGGAGCTAGGGCTGGTTTTAATTTTTCTTTGGCTTCTTTTGATTTCAAAAAGAGCACTCGCATGGGGCAACAATTAAGGCTTGTAGGTCCCAAAACTGCTAGCTCATAAATTTGCTGCAGCAGGCCATCTGGAATCTCTTGGGGTTTCCAAGCATTGTAGGTTCTTGCTTTTCGGAATAACACATCTAGCGCACCTTGAGTCAACATGATTTAATCCTTTTTAGACAAATCGAGAACAACGATCGCCGGTACTATAGCGAAAATTTTTTAAATTTGCTACAGGCGCGAGGAGCAAATCTCGTTGAACGATAAACAACGTGGGTAGCAATTATAAAGGGCGAGCTATTAGCTCTGTTTTTTAAAGATCTATCTTGAGGATTTTCATCATTTTGTGAGAAACAAACTCTGTGCTCACGAAAACATGAAAAGACCCTCTATTTTTTTCGAAAAAATAGATCTATACTGCCCCGGTTTAGATCACGATTGGGAAAGCAAAAGATATGGCTGACTTTTTAGACGAGCTTCAAGAAGACATTCGTCAAGAAAAGTATGAGAATCTTTGGAAGGCCTATGGCCATTTCCTTCTCTTGGGTGTTTTTTTGATCCTTGCAGGAACAGGGCTTTACATCGGTTGGAGAAGTTATCAAGACCGTGGATATCAAGCTGAAGCAACAAGCTATCAGCGCGCTTTGGATCTCTTGAAAACCGGAAAAAAAGCGGAAGCTCTTGAGCTTTTCAAACACCTTGAAACAACGTCTTCTGGGTATGGCTTATTGGCTAAATTGCGTCAAATTTCCCTTCAGACAGAGGCTTTCACAAATAACCCCTCTCAAGATCAACTCCAGCTTGTAAGACAACATGTTGAAGAGATAGTGAAAAATCGAGGAACAGATGGTGCTCTTAAAGGCCTCCTTAGCACCCATCTTGCTTTGCTGGTGGTGCAAACCATGGTTTCTGACCCACTCATTCAGCAAGGGTTGGAACAACAGATTACACCCCATAATCCATGGAAAGGACTTGGGCTGGAAATCATCCTTTTGCAGGCATTTCAACAACAAAATATGCAACGCGTTGAGACGGTTCTTTCAACCTTGATGGCTTCCCGAGATGTGCCCTCCAGCTTGCAGACTCGGATAGGGTTGGAAGCGATAGGCGCTGGTTTGGGGATTCCGTCTTCTCGTGAGCATAAATAACATTCTTCTCCCTTTGTAACGCTTGATGAAAGATTAACATGAAGAGACACCAGAAAATGAGCTTTTTTTTTCAAACAACTTCGCTATTGGGGTTAATTAGCCTACTTGCAGGGTGCGAGATATTTGACAAAAAAGAAAAACCTCCTTTAGAAGGAAAAAGGATTCCCGTCGCTTTTGGAGACTCCAGCCTAAGATCGGACGTTACGCTTGTTCCAAAACAAATCGACTTACCTGCAGCGGTGTCTGTTTCTGCCTGGGAACAATCTGGGTTTAATGCTGCCCACACAACGCCCCATGTCCGTTTTTCTAAAAAATTGAAAGCGGTGGGTTCTTTCTCCTTTGGAACAGGCAGGTCTGAGGATGGACGCATGTTAAGCGCACCCATTCTTACAGGTGGCGTTCTTTATGGTGTTGATGCTCAAACCCGCCTACGCGCTTTTTCAACAAAGACGAGGGAGATGCTCTGGGAAGTAGATCTTTCCCCAGAGAATAAAGCCGGGGAATATGCTTTGGGTGGTGGTGTTGCTTATGGAAAAGGAGCACTTTTTGCAACAACTGCCTATGGCGATCTAATTTCTTTAGATGCAAAAACAGGGAAAGAGCATTGGAAAAAGCCACTGGGGAGCCCCTGTCGCGCAGCACCTATCTTTCAAGATGGGCAAGTGTATGTGATGACAGTAGACAATCAACTCCATGTTTTCCAGGATAAAACAGGTGAATTGCTATGGAGCCACGCAGGCATTGCCGAAAATTTAGGTCTTTTGGGGACATCTCTTCCTGCTGTTCTCGGGGATACGGTTGTGGTAGCGTATTCGTCAGGAGAGGTGTTTGGGCTTAAAGCCGGCAGCGGAACCGTCATGTGGTCTGAAAGCGTTTCTGCCTCTAAAAAAGGAGACTTGGCTTCCAGCTTAACTCACGTGCAGGCCCTTCCCGTTATAGATGGCAATACAGTTTATATTCTCAACCAAGATGGCCGCATGGCGGCGCTTCATGTTCAAAATGGTCGTCGGTTGTGGGAGCGAGACATTGCAGGCATTCAAACCCCTGTTGTTGCCGGGGATTCCCTCTTTCTCCTAAGCCAACAAAATGAACTGATTTGTTTGGATAAGGCCTATGGCCATGTCCATTGGGTTAAAAAATTACCAGAACCCCAAGGGTTTGAGGGAAAGAATGCCTGGGCAGGCCCCTTGGCTGTTGAAGGGAATCTTTATGTGGTTGGCATTCAAGGAGTGATGCTGGCCATCTCCCCCCAAACGGGTGAGATTCAAAAAAGCTATCCCCTTCCCCATGGCGCATCGCTGCCTCCCATCGTAACATCCCAAGGTTTTTACGTCTTAACGGAAGATGGCACCCTAACGGTTTTTGAGCCCGCGTTGTGATAGATCCACAGGTTGTTTTGGGGATTGAGACAAGCTGTGACGAAACGGCCGTTGGCATTGTTACACGAGGCCATCAGATTTTAGCAAACCTGGTGCCGTCTCAGATCCACCACCATCAACCCTATGGGGGCGTGGTCCCAGAGCTTGCAGCAAGGTCCCATCTTGAAACCCTTTCCTCTCTTGTCTCTGAGGCCCTCAGCGCCGCTAGACTTTCCTTGCATGATCTTGACGGCATTGCTGCGACAGGAGGTCCTGGTCTGATTGGAGGGTTGATCATAGGCGCTACGTTTGCAAAAACCCTTGCGTGGTCTATCCACAAGCCTTTTATTGCGGTTAATCACTTGGAAGCCCATGGGCTCACTGCCAGGCTTACCCATAAAATCTCCTTTCCCTATGTATTGCTCCTGATTTCTGGTGGGCATTGCCAATTCCTCCTGGCTGAAGCCTTGGGAGTGTATCATCTGCTGGGTACAACCCGAGACGATGCTGTAGGAGAAACTTTTGATAAAGTCGCGCGGATGCTGGGGTTACCCTATCCAGGAGGGCCTGCCATTGAAGACAAGGCGAAAGCAGGCAACCCCAACCGCTTCACGCTTCCTATGCCTTTAGCTTCTGAAAAAACTTGTGATTTTTCTTTCTCTGGGCTGAAGGCAGCTGTACGGCGTGTTATTGAGGGGCTCCCACAACCCTTATCAGATGAAGCAATTTGCGATATTTCAGCCAGCTTTCAACGAACCGTTGGAGCCATTTTCAAAAGCCGGGTGGGCTATGCATTGACCAACGCAACGGCTAAAATTCCACAAGCACGCCACCTTGTAGCCGCCGGGGGCGTTGCTTCGAACCAAGCCTTACGAGCGATCTTAGAAGCAGAAGCAGCAAAAGCTGGCTGGGAGGCGATCTTCCCGCCGGGACCTTTGTGTACAGATAACGGTGTCATGGTTGCCTGGGCAGGACTTGAATATTTACGCCTTAGAAAAACCACAGGCTCAGATTTTTCTCCTGTCCCAAGATGGCCTCTGTGGGAAACATCAAAGTAAAAAATAACTGTCTATTGGCTATTTTATTAGCTAAATAGTTTTTTGATTTAACAATTTTTTTAATACATTAATTGAAGTTTATATCATATCTATTTTTTTTTAGATAGCATTTCAAATACGTCTTTTCTAAATTTGGCCTTTAAAGCCAGAAAGAAGGCTTTCTATCATTTTTTCAAAAGAAAAAATGAATAAAAAAATAGATTAAGGGAGAAAATCAGAATGAATAACCGGATTAAATTTGGATCTCGTGTAAGGTTAAATATTTGCTTGCTCGCATTGTTGGCAGCTTCAGAATCTTTAATGGCTGAAAAAGAAGACGCATCTGCCATTGGTGAAAACATAACGATGACATCACTAAAAAAAAGATCCTTCAAAGACACGCTCTCCATCTTGGGGAATGAGAAGCACGCTGACCATGCTATTGTCAGAAGCCACCTTACTACACCAGAGCATTTCAGAGACTATACACAGAGTCTGTCTTTAGGCAACATATCGGAATTGGCAAAAATGGATCCAGATTATAAAAGCTTTGCGGTCATGGCTTTGTTGGGAAGCCTTGATAAAAATCGGGTGAAGCATGCAGGATCTCTGACTTTAGAAATTTTTAACGATGCTGGGCTTACCCGGCACCATAAAACCGTCCAAGAGGCACTCTTAACCCACTTCCAAACTGCTCCCGAAAGGATTTTGCCTTTGGAACATGTAAAAACCTTCATGGGAAGAGGAGAAGCCTTAAATTTTTGGGGTTCTTTATATTTGTTTAAATCGAAAGATGATGAAAAACGAGCTGCTGCTGAGGAAAAACTGTTGGGCGCATTAAAAGACACAAGCCATCCTCACCATCAATTTACAAGAGACCAATTGCAAGACCACTTCCAAAATGCTGATAAGAGAATCATTCCTTTGAAAACTATGGAGAAAATTTTCAAAGAGCTGCCAGCTTTAACGTTTCATGGTTCTTTACATTTATTTAAATCAAACGATGCAAAAAAACATGCTGTTGGCTTTAAAAACCTTAAGGAAATTTTGTCTGATTCTAAGCACCTCAGCCACAGTGATGCTCGTTACGTATTAAGCTCTTCCAATGAATTTGAAGAGATCACGAAAAAACTTTCAAAAAAGCAAAAAGATGAATTATCCAATATTTTTAATAAAAACAACTATATGTGTCCTGCTGGAGTTGGAATTCCATCCCCTAAGTTGGATTGTTCCTTCGATTCAGATGCGATACAACCAATCGACAGTCCCATTCCTGCGCCTCGGACGATGAGAGCGGAAATGAAGCCAACAGATATACAAAATGATCCCGCAGATTTTACAGAGTTATTAAATAAGGTTTCTGGCATCAGCAGAAACCTACTTCCATCTGTTGTAGCTGATTTAAAAAAGCTTTCACTTGATCAACAGAGTATAGTTTTTCAACATCTGACAAATCAAAATCCAACCGATGGATACGCATTATCCCAGGCTTTGAAGTCTTTTACAAATTCCTCCTTAACCCAAGAAGAAAAAAATATCTTGGCCACCACTGCGTGGAATTTGAATCCTGAATACTAGATTTTGTCTTTTTTATCGCGGTTGACCAGGGAGGGCTTCACAGGCCCTCCTTTTTTTCAATGGATCTCTTGTGTCTATCACCCCGAAGGGCTTCGATCGCTTGGCCGTAAGATTCCGTCTTAAAAATGCTGCTTCCTGCCACAAGCACATCTGCGCCCGCTTCAACCGCCAGGTGTGCTGTTTCTGGATTGATGCCACCGTCCACCTGGAGATGAATGTTTCTTCCCCACTGGGTAATCTTGCGACGTATATCACGTATCTTTTCCAGCTGGGAGACCAAAAAAGGCTGCCCCCCAAAGCCAGGGGCAACCGTCATCACTAAGACTAAATCAAGATGCTCGTAAACAAAATCAAGACAACTGGGAGACGTTGCAGGGTTAAGGGCAACTCCAGCTCGTTTCCCAAGGGCTTTAATAGATTGAAGGGTTCGGTTTAAATGGGCGCAAGCCTCTGCGTGAACTGTTAAGCCATCTGCACCAGCCTGCGCAAAAACAGGAATCCATACGTCAGGCTGGGTAACCATAAGATGGACATCAAAAAAAAGTGGCGTGATGGGGCGCAAAGCTTTTACAGTCGACGGACCAAGGGCCATATTTGGAACAAAATGGCCATCCATGACATCCAAGTGCAGCCAATCTGCCCCAGCTTGGGTCACGGCGCAGACCTCATCTCCAAGCTTCGTCATATCTGACGTCAAAAGAGAGGGAGAGATTCGAACAGGTGCCCTAACATCAGCATTTCCCATTTTGATTCCCTTATCTTAGTGCATTCTTAAGATTCAGTCTACCACACCTTAAGACAGCAAAGCACTAGCCATTTTTTGCAAGGCGCTGTTTATTTGGGATAAAATCTTCCTTATGCAAAACTTCGTGCACTTTTAACGCAAGTTCGTTAAGAGAGAAAGGCTTGGGTAGGAAATGGAGATCCTTGATAGGGCACTTAATTTGCGCCTCAACATCTTCTTGGGGATACCCGGAAACAAAAATAACTTTAATATCAGGTTTAAACTCGTAAGCTTGATTCACGAGGGAAGGTCCATCCATACCAGGCATCACCACATCTGTAATCAAGAGATGAATGGGATACTGATTTTCCAGAATTTCAAGGGCATGCTTGCCATCCCTCGCTTCAAAAACCTGATATCCTTTGCTCTTTAAAGCCCGTGAAGCAAAGAGCCTCACAGGATCTTCATCCTCCACCAACAACACGTGGGCAGAACCTGTTAGGTCAATCGCCTTAGGAGTTTTAACGATTTCTTTCTCTTCTTCCTTTCGTTCAGCTGCCTTCTTCTTTTTTTCAAGAAATTTAGGGATATAGATTGAAAAAGTTGTCCCTTTTTCAAGGGAGCTTTCGACCACAATACCCCCAGAAAGCTGTTTCACAATCTGATGCACATTAGAAAGCCCAAGCCCTGTTCCTTGGGAAGGATCTTTTGTTGAGAAAAATGGATCAAAAATCTGCTCTAAGCATTCTTCTGAAATGCCACATCCTGTATCTACCACATCTACGACCACATAAATTTTCGGCTGGATAGTTTCTTTATAAAGCTGAAGGGGCTCTTTCAGCTGAACCATCCGGGTTCGGATGGTCAGTTTACCTCCAAGAACCATAGCATCTCTGGCATTAATCACCAAATTCACAATAATTTGTTCAAGTTGCCCTTGGTCGGCAAAAATAAACCCAACATCGCGCTCGTGCTTCAGCGTCAGTTCAACCTTGCTTCCAATCAAACGCCGCAACAGGAATGAAAGCTCATTCAAGCATTCCCGCACGTCCAGTGGTTTTGGGTCTGGCGCTGTTTGTTTGGCAAACAGTAGCAATTGGCGCACCAAATTGGTTGCTCGATTAGCATTTTGCTTAATCTGCATGATATCTGTAAACGATTGATCTTGGGGGGTGTGCCGTTGTAATAATAAATCACAAAAGCCCAGCATGGCCGTGAGCAGATTATTAAAATCATGGGTAATGCCGCTGGCTAACTGCCCTAAAGCTTGAAGCTTTTGGGATTCCAAGCTCTGGGTCTCCATTTTTTTAAGCTCTGTTAAATCATGGAGGAAGATGATGAAATAACTGGTCTTAGGATCATCCACCATCACCAGATAACGCGCGTAAATGCCAAGAATTCGAGATTCGATTCCTTTAAAAGAAAAGAGAAGCGGTTGTTTGAGCTCTCTGTTATAACGAACTGCCTGAAAAAATTTTGCTAAAGCGCTGCGTTCTTCTTCTGCAACCCAATGGGAAAGTGGACGTTGGTGCACACGACGTTCTTGAACCAAATCTTGAAATGCGCGGTTGGTCGACTTAATATACCCGGCTTGGTCTAAAATTAGGGCTGGCATCGGAAAGCCCTCTAAAAGAGCAGCATCATCCGCCTCCTTTCGCAAAGCAATAACCTGATCAGATGTTGCGAGCAAAACACACACCGCATCATGCTCTTGAAGGGGAACAGCCCGCAAAACAGTCGCTTCTTCCTGCTGATTTTGGACACTCTTGAAGAGCAAAACCGCATGGTCACCTTCCTGCCAAGAGCTTTCTGGCTCTTCAACCAAACAATCATAAAAATTCTTACCCAAGATTTCTTCAGGCGTGTAACCAAGCCACTCATAAAACGTAGCATTTGCATAAAGAATCTTGCCTTCTAAAGAGGCCACAAATGCAGGCGAGGGATAACTATTGAGAATGTCAGAAAAAATAGACCCCTCAGAAAAAAAAGCATCTTCCTGGGAAGCAGAAGGCTGGATGAACCATGCCACACCACCACCCGTTGGAAGGGGTTTCACGCAGATATGAAATCGCTTGACTTTGTCTTGGATGAGCCAATCAACCAGCTCATTTCCCTCTTGTTGGTGCAGGGTATACATTTTAAGGCGCGCCAGGGAATCTTTAGATTCTTGTGACTGGATAAATGCATCAAAAAAAACAAGCTGGATTTGATCAACATGCGAAGGGAAGAACTGAAAAAAATCACAGGAAGCCTTGTTTGCAAATGCCAATTTTCCCTGGACATCGAATAGCATAACACCCTCAGGCGACATTTCCTGAATAGCTTCCAACGCCACAGTTTTTCCAGATTTTTTTGATTTGAGGAAATAATGGGCCAAAAACCCCAACACAACGCCGTTGAGAGCAAAAATCAGGCCCCCCCCCTGTTCGAAAAAGAGAAAACCTCCCCACAGGCTCAAACAAAAACTTGAAAACAGAGCAAATGCCAAGAAAACCCTTTTAAAATGCCGGAAAGAACCTTGGATAAAATTGAAATAACGCATAGTTTTTTACTTGATCTATCCTGACTACAAACGGGAACAGCAGTAAGCGAATACGCAATCCATTCCCTTTCTTGTAAAGCTTTTTTTCAAGACACACAAGAGATTGTATGCTTTTTCAGACTAAATGCGCTATTTTGAGACAATGTGCCACTTTTTTCATAAGGGTTGAGAAAGCGTAATGAGAGAAATCTGATGGATCAACCCACTTACCTTGACGGGGAAGCTCTTTTTGAAATGGCTTATCCAGCTTTCCATGCCAAACCCGAAGCTCCAATTTAAAATGGGTAAACGTGTGGCGAACTAACGCTTCAAGATGGCCCCTCTGGGCCTTCGCACATAAGAAACGTAAGTCTTCTGGAATAGGCTGTTGCTCATCACTACCCTCCTCCCAAGAAGTGGAAGGAAATGTCATCAACCCTTTCAAAAGGGCTTCTGTCTGCTGAGGATGAATCAATATCTGCCCATTCAGATTTTCTAACAAAAAAACGGTCCCTCTCCGCACAGGTAGGGTAACTTTGGCTTGTTTACGGGGAAAGTGGTCCATCACCTGCTGCTGAAATGCCCTACACCCTCTTTGAATAGGGCATGCTGAACAAAACGGTTGTTGGGGTTTACAAAGGGTTGCTCCCAGATCCATCAGCGCTTGGGTATAGTCTCCCACCTGGGTTTGGGGGAGGGCTTGCTCAGCAAGAGACAAAACTTCTTTTCGCAACGCTGTGGGGCCTTGGGCATCCAAAAGGTAATATCGGCTAAATACCCGCATAATATTGCCGTCAATGGCAACAGCTTGTTTTTCAAATGCAATGGCTGCAACAGCAGCAGCCGTATAAGGCCCAAGACCTGGCAAATGCCTAAGCAAGGTCTCTTCCTTGGGAAGTTCTCCTCCCCTCTCCCGTGATATAATCTCTGCACATTCTTTGAGAGCCCGTGCCCTTCGATAGTAGCCAAGTCCCTGCCAAGCATGCATCACCTCCTCCAAAGATGCTTTGGCAAGAGAGTCAAGCGTGGGCCAACGTTCAACAAAAATCGTAAAATAGGGTATGACAGTTACAACCTGGGTTTGCTGCAACATCATCTCACTCAACCATACATGATAGGGGTTAGGTGTTTCCCCAGGCCTTGCGCGCCAAGGCAGGTGACGCGCGTGCTGCCCATACCAGACCAGGAGTTCTTGGGTTAAAAAAGGGAGCATTTACCAAAGCAGTTAAATTAAGTTGAGTTACCCCTTCCACATTAAACCAACATGCCCCTTGGCGCAAAGCCTATGAAGAAAAAAAACTTACTAATCATAATGATCAAGAGGTTGAGTCTTCATCTTCTCATCCATCTTCACCATGAAAGCAATGGCTTGCCGCTGCTCATCTTCACTGAGATTTTTGAGATAAGTTTGAATTGTTAAATTTTCTTCCCCAGACCACCTTTTAAAAATTTCTTCAAATTTCTCCAGAGTTATACCTGAAGGAAGCGCAGGAGACCCGCAAGCGGTGAAAAGGGGGTATTTAGTTGAAAGATCGCTCATAACGCCTTCCTCTTTTATGCCTATAGGTTTTTCAAAAACCTATATACTCCCCCTTTTTTTAAAATTTGATGAAGGTCATTCCGTCGGCGTTTTTTCAACAAAATTAAATTCTAAGACACCTCTGCGCCCAGAAAATCTCGTCCACACTTCTTCATTTTCACGCACGTCCTTTTGGGATCCAGAGAAAGAAGTGTAAGCAATTCCCTTAACATTTTCCATAATCTCTTTTTCGATATCACAGACAGAAGACTCAGATAAAGTCACTTTTATTCCCCTTAAATTCTTGGGAACAAAAATCTCAAGAAAATCTAGAGAAACATTCTGAGTTCCCCCTGAAGAAGCGTTTTTTGAATTTTGGGAATTTTTTTTGGGGTTTGAGAGAAATGAAAGATTTTCAAAAACCGAGAAGGGGTCAGCTCCTCCTGAAAAAAAATTTTCGAAGATCTCGCTTTTTTGCCCACCAACATGGATTGTGCGCACGTCCCCAACGTGCACATTACGCGATCCTATGATAGATACATTTCCATCTTTAGCTGAAACAGAGGCTTTTGTTTTTTCTAGGGGCTTTTGATCTCTGATTTTTAGAACACCTTCTTTTAGAAAAAAAGAAGGTTTTTCTCCATTCCACTTAACGACGATACCGTCCTCCTCGCACTGCTTAATCTTTAAAGAAGCGTTTACCTTTACATCAACATCTTGGGCCTTTAGAACCCCGAGCTAGCCTGCAAAGGTTTGAGAAACAAAAAACGTTAATACAACAGATAAAGCAACGTTATTCAGGTTTACCTTCATAAAATATTTTCCCCATTCTTAAATGTTTTCTAAACAACTTAACAGCTAATTTTATGATTAATAAATCAATATACAAAAGTATTTTATATTAACTAGATGTTTATATTCACATTTTTTTAAGAAGAATGATGAGAGCTCTATAAGTTATTCTATTCAGGCCAAACACATGCTAAACCATGGCTTTCCAGAAGTGTTTCAAGGGTCTCTTTGCGTGCTTCAAGGCCTTCTGGTGTAGATGCTTCGCACCGCATTGCAAGACATGCTTGGGTTTGGGAAGCTCGTAAAATCCACCAACCGTCTTCATCCTCTACACGGATCCCATCCAAATCTTCAAACGCAACCCCTGTTTCTTGGAGATAAGCCCGAATTTTTTCAATGACTTGAAATTTTTTATCCTCTGCACAAGGCAAGCGGATCTCAGGCGTAGAATAGCGCAGGGGAAGCTTTTGTCGCCAAGCACTGAGATCCATGGGATCTCTACTTAAAAAAGCCAAAAAACGAAGCGCCGCATAAATGCCATCGTCATACCCCGGATGTAAATCTGTGAAGAAAAAATGTCCGCTCATTTCTCCCCCCACCAAAGCGCCATTTTTTTTCATGCAAGCCTTCACATGCACATGGCCCGTTTTGGAAAGACTGGGGGTTGCATTTAAATCACTTAGCCAATTTGACAAAATTGGACTGCATTTTACATCTTGGACGAAAGTAAGGTTAGCATGGCTGTTGAGTAAATTGAACACAAAAAAAGCAAGAGCTTCGTCGCCAGGCCAAGCGACTCCCTGTTCATCCATGACGACCAAGCGATCTGCATCCCCATCAAACGCAACCCCTACTCGGCATCTTTCTTTTTGAACAAGGTCTCGAAGCCCATCCAAGCTGCCAGGCGCCATGGGATCAGGAGAGCGAGAGAGAAACCTCCCGTCCACTGAACCATGTATCAGGTGATGCGTTCCCGGCAATTCAGCTATAATTTCCCTGAGCACAATGCCAGCTGCGCCATTTCCAGGGTCCCAAGCAACGGATAAGGGCTCATCTCCCCACGCCAGGCGATCCAGCAGATCAAAGCGATAATTTTTCAGGAGGTCTAGCACTTCAAAGCGCCCCTCCACTTGGTTTTCAATGAAATCTTCCGCTTCAATCAATTTTAAAAGTCGTTGAAGTTGATCGCCAAAAAAAGGTTGGCCATGAAAGGTAAATTTGAAACCATTTTCATCAGATGGGTTATGGGAACCCGTCACCATCACCCCAGCATCTGCTTTTGCATAGCGCTCCGCCCAATAAAGAAAAGGCGTTGGCCCCAACCCTACAGAGAGCACATTCACACCTGATTCCCGAAGCCCCTTAATGAGCCCTTGCTCAAGATCTGGAGAACTGAGGCGACCATCCCTTGCGACACAAACGGTCTTGCCGCTCGAACGTCTTAAAATGGTTCCAAAAGAGCGTCCAACGTGAAAAGCCACCTGGGAGTCTAAATCAAAACCGATACGTCCCCGAATATCATAGTCTCTAAAAATGGTAGGAGAAGGTGAATCAATCATATGAGCCCCGGCCTTAAGCAGCCTCCGTTACGGAAAGGCAATCTAATGGCCGCACATCCTTTCTGCCAATTGAGATGTAAGTAAAACCCGCAAGCAGCATATCTTCTGGCGCGTATATATTTCGTAAATCTACCACAAGAGGCGCCTTAAGATGTTCTTTCAGCTTTACAAAATCTAAAGCAGAGAAAGCATCCCATTCCGTTAAGATGACCAATCCATCTGAATCTTTAGCCGCCGCGTAACTATCCTGACACCAGGTGACGCCTTGAAAAATAGTTTTTCCTTCCTCCATCCCTTCCGGATCATAGGCACGCAAGGCTGCTCCCCTCTCTTGCAACATAGGAAGGATGGTCAGGCTGGGGCTGTCGCGAAGATCATCCGTATTAGCTTTGAACGTAACACCTAGAATAGCGAGGGTTTTGCCATGAAGGCTTCCGCCACAGGCTCGCTCAATCTTTTCAACCATACGCTGTTTGGTCTGTAGGTTAGATTGAATAGCTGTCTCAACCAACGGAAGAGACGTTCCTGATCGCTGAGCCGTGCGAACCAAGGCTTGGGTGTCTTTAGGGAAGCAAGACCCCCCATATCCAGGCCCCGCTTGCAAGAATTGCTTACCAATCCTTTGGTCCAGCCCCATGCCGTGGGCCACATCGTCTACATCAGCCCCCACTTTTTCACACAAGTGGGCAATTTCGTTGATAAAAGAGACTTTCATCGCCAGAAAAGCGTTTGAAGCATATTTAATAAGCTCTGACGTTTCACAGGTTGTGGCGATAAAAGGAACGCCTTTGCGCGTGAGATGTCCATAAAGAGCCTCCAGACGATCTATAACCTCTGGTGTGTCCGCCCCCACCACAATCCGATCTGGCGTCATGAAATCTTGGATTGCAGAGCCTTCCCTCAAAAATTCAGGATTCGAAGCAATGTGAAAAAGTGTTTTCCGATTGACGGAGCGAATCTGCTTTTCAAGCTCTTGGCTTGTGCCAACAGGAACAGTAGATTTGGTGACGATGATAACGCCTTCTTTCAAAAAAGGAGCGATTTGCCTGACCACCTCATAGACAGCAGATAGGTCAGCATCACCTTCATCCGTGGAAGGCGTTCCCACAGCAATCAACACCACATCGCTCTTTGAGATCGCATCCTTCAACTGAGTTGTGAAAGAAAGGGTATGCTTCCTCAGGCCTTTACGCACCAACTCCGACAAACCAGGCTCATAAAAGGGAACCTGACCTTTCTCAAGGGCCTGAATTTTTGCGACATCTCGATCTATACACGTCACAGACCATCCAAAATCAGCAAAACAAGCCCCTGTGACAAGCCCTACGTACCCTGTACCTACAACTGAGATCTGCATAACTAAGTTTCCTCCTTCATCTGTTCATTCGCCAATTTACGAATCAACCGTCGTGTTGATGCTTGAAAATCAGGACGATCCAAAGCACACCGAATCGTTGCTTCCAACATGCCTTCTTTATTTCCGCAATCAAACCGTGTTCCTTCAAAACGAAATCCACAGGTTGGGTGGTCAGATAAAGAAGCTGCGATGGCATCTGTCAGCTGAATTTCCCCACCTGTTCCACGATCCTGTTGGGCAAGGTAGGTAAAAATTTCTGGTTTGAGAAGATAGCGCCCCACAACCGCCCAAGTTGAAGGAGCTTCCTGGGGAGCCGGCTTTTCAACAATATGTTTGAGGGAGATAGTTTGGCCATTCACTTCCAACGGATCCAGCACACCGTACTTAGACGTTTCCTCCCGTGGCACATCCATTACAGCCAAAGCTTGAAAGCCTGTTTGGTTAAACACTTCTATCATTTGCTGCAAGCAGGGCTTGCCTTGATTTAAGATAAAATCATCCGCCAATAGCACTGCAAAAGGCTCATCCCCCACCAAAGACCTTGCGCACCCCACCGCATGCCCAAGCCCTAGAGGCTCTTGCTGACGCACATAAGAGACCTGCCCCGGTTTCAGGGAGAGTGAGCGAATCAAATGTAAGAAATCTGTTTTTCTTTGCTTTTCTAAAAAAGCTTCCAATTCTAAAGACCGATCAAAATGGTCCTCAATAGCTGCTTTTCCACGCCCCGTCACAAAAATCAGCTCTTCAATACCCGAGGCCAACGCCTCCTCAACAGCATATTGAATCAGCGGTTTATCCAAAAGGGGGAGCATCTCTTTAGGCATTGCCTTAGTCGCAGGGAGAAATCGGGTTCCATATCCCCCGACAGGAAAAACAGCTTTTCGAATGGGCTTTGGCATGGCGTGCCTTGTTTTTTCTTTCATTAAATTTTTAAAAATCCACAAGGGCCCCAGGATAAACGATAATACCTCGACGAAGCAATGGTTTCGTAAGACTTTGATTTCTGCCCTAAAGAATATACAAAAAATGGCGCGCCCGAAGGGATTCGAACCCCTGACCTTTGCCTCCGGAGGGCAACGCTCTATCCAGCTGAGCTACGGGCGCCCTTAAGTCTTAGTTTCTTGTTCACCAGAAGCATGGTAGACTCAAAAAACATAAGATGCTGAAAAAGTGTCCCCATTCTATACGCAACGGGGAAGGCTTGCCAAGCGTTTTTTACGTGCAATCCAACGGGAGGAGGCAAAAACCCATGGGTGAAACACACAAAACAGCGACACATGTAACTGGATCTTCCCACCTTTTTGAAGAGGTGTGGTTAGAAGAAGAACAGGTATTTTGCTCAGGAGAAGCGCTCAAAGGACATCCTGGTGTTTATCTTCATCTAGGAAAAGAGGGACATGTCGTCTGTCCCTATTGTAGCAAATATTTCCGTAGAAAAAACCGTTCTTGAAGAAAAATTTAGCGCTTTAAGCGGCGTCGATGCCATACGATTTGATATACAGACTTGACTTTAAGCACCTCTGTAGGTGCTTGTGTGCTGTTATCGTGAAAAGCTCTCATCATAAGCATATTAGCGGCCTGGATGCCAATAAATTGACGAACAGAGAACGTGTTATTTGAATCTTGAACGATCAACGGCATCTGGAGGAGTGTTTTTAATTTTCCTACCGAAGCTTCGACACCTGCAATCCAATCACCTTTTTGAAAAAAAGGTTCCATTTCATGAGTCTTAATTGCGAAAGAAATGAACCTCGACCGTGGCCGTTGATAACAAGCTTGAAGCAGCGCGATTTCTTGGGCTAGATAGTCTTCTTCTCCCAATTTATGAGAAGAAAACGGCGTAATTTTCCGGATAGGAGACGGCTCCTCACCCCGCAACAACCACGCCTGAGTACATCCAATTCCCCGCTGATGGAAAATTTTTGCTAAAAGATTCGCACCTTTCCCGGTTAAAGGAGATACATCATTCTCCCAAGCTTTAAGGGTGCTTTCGCTGATGCCTGTTTCTTGACAAAAAAGCTGGCGTGACGAAGCACAAAAGGCTCGGATAGCCCTGAGCCGACTTCCAGGCGTTAAATATATATTTTCTTTTTTTTTGGCACACACGGCTCAGAATCCTTACCCTATGGAGCATGTAGGTAACAGCATAAGGCTTAAGGATAAACTTTTCATAAAAAACAGGTCAAATAGACGAAAATAACCCAGCAAAAAGACATAGGTTGATTTCTATAAGACATTTTAGTATGATAGAAATAGGCCCCAACGCGAGCAGAGAAACGATGGGGCCCAGCACTACAAAGCTTAACGCTCGTAGACAAAGAATAAGGGAGGCACAAGGGAAGATCAAAAATCTTCCAACTCATTCTTTGCAGAACGAGACTACATTAAAAAATCTATAAAAATCAAGACATTTTTTCTTTTTTTATTCTACTTTTCATAGCGTTAGACAAATAAAAATATTTTTTATTTGTTTAAAAAATTATTTCATTAAATAATAAAAAAAACAACATGTCATTTTTGTCAAAAATTTTGATAAAAATACCTTAAAATATGTCTCTTTTGAAATTTTTTCTGGATTCTTGGCATTCAAAAAATCTTCTAAATATTTAATCCGAGATTGTGATGGCATGTTATCGAGAGACTTATTATCAAGGAGAAGTCTAGATAGTGTCGTCAAAAGATTTTTTTTATGTTAGGATGATATGTAGAATCAATCAAAAAAAGGATTTTTTTATGACAGCTTCTCATCGACGTCACGATATTTCTGATCACGTATGGAGCCTTTTAGAGCCCCACT
>JBOFKI010000061.1:0-19813 GCA_051657245.1 Alphaproteobacteria bacterium
TCTGTCATTAAATTCTGTGCGCTTTTTCCACTTAACAACTGTATCCAGGCTGATTTTATATTTTTCAGCTATTTTTCTGTAAGATAGCGTACTTTTAGGCGTTCAAGCCTTATCGCAGGCGTAGTTCTGGCGTTCTTAGGGAGGATTATTGCTGGCATCTTTCACCTCTATGGGTAAAAGTGTCGATTCCTAATTTTACACCGTAGCTTTCAGATAGGTAACCATCCGAGATAAAATACGGAAGCGGGGATGACAAAGGGGAATGGTGGCAAGCATGACAGAGAAAAGGGAGAAAACTTTTTTGTAAGACACGTTCTGTAAAGACAGACTCGTTCAAAAACTTATATCAAGTTTTTGGAATATGGCGGAGAGAGAGGGATTCGAACCCTCGATACGGTTTTACCCGTATAACGGTTTAGCAAACCGCCGCCTTCAGCCACTCGGCCACCCCTCCGTACGTTTTGGAACATAATGGATTTGAACGATCTCCGCAACTGATAAAAATTCTATTATCGCAAGCCACTCAGGCTAATTTTATATCAATTCCCCATTAAAATGAGATATGGTTGCAAGAGAAAATGGGTTGGATTGTTTCGATCTCTAAGGGCCTCAATTCCTTAAAAATGGTTTCAAAAAAGGTCCAACATAAATTTTTAAATTTTATTTTATGTAGCATGGGTATAAGCGATGAGCGCTTTCAGGCGTCGATGTTGCACATGACACAGCGCAACAGCCAAGGCATCTGCTTCATCTGATTGAACAGAGTCTTCAAGCTTTAAAAGGTGGGTTACCATATGGATGACTTGATCTTTTGAGGCGTGCCCCGCACCCACCACCGCTTTTTTCACTTTATTCGCCCCATAATGGTAAACAGGGAGGTGAAGGTTTGCAGGCGCCAAAAGAACAACGCCACGGGCCATCCCCAATTTTAGGGCAGAAGCAGGGTTTTGATTAACGAAGGTTTCTTCCACCGCTGCTTCATCGGGCGCATAGTCTTGAATCACCGCCGTTAACCCCTTATATAAAAAGGAGAGCCTTGCAGCAAATTCCATCTGTGGGGGAGGCTTTATATGTCCCCAAGCGACACTTACGGGGTCGCCCCCTGAGGTGTCAACCACGCCCCAGCCGGTTTTGTTTAACCCTGGGTCAAGGCCCAAAATGCGCGTCTTTCCTGACATATAGCCGCACCACCATCCTGTTTTTTAAAAAGAAATAGGATACCCTTTTGGGAAGGAAAAGCAACGCACTTCTTTGCCCTTCCCTTTTATTTTTGCCAATAAGGGTAAAAAAACCCCCACCCCTTGGAGCGTGTCACACATTGGGATAGCCCTGTGGATAACTCTGGGGATTGTTTTTCAAAACTTTATTCCCATTAAATCCCATTGACACCCATTATATCCCATGATAGACCATTTTTAAGCTTTGTCTGAATTGTTGAATGGGATGTGTTTAAAAAATCTCCCTGTGGATAAAAGCAAGTATCAGGAATGGGTATGGGAATTTTTCTTTCGACATTTGTGAATCGTTTAGATAAAAAAGGACGCGTTTCTGTTCCTTCATCTTTTCGTGCATCCCTTGCCCATCAAAATTTTCAAGGCATCATTTTATTCCGCTCTTACACGCTTCAAGCCATTGAGGGGTTTGGGATAGACCGGATGGAAAAACTCAGCCTGCAGTTGGACACCTTAGATCTTTTCTCTGATGACCAAAACGATCTGGCAGCAAGCATTTTTGCAGATGCTCACCAGCTTCCTTTTGATGGGGAAGGTCGCGTGATGCTTCCTGAATTATTATGCGACCATGCGGGGCTCTCAGAGCAAGTCGCCTTTGTGGGGCGAGGTGCCACATTCCAACTTTGGGATCCTGATCGGTTTAAGCAGCACCAACAGGCCGCCCGGGAACGGTTGAAAGAGAAAAAAAGCACGCTGCGCGGGGCACTTCTCCCCTCTTCATCTTCGGGGGAGGCTTCATGAGCCCTTCCTTTGAGCATCAGCCAGTTATGTTGAAGGAAGTTTTAGAGCTTTTGAATCCCCAAGACCATGGCATTTACGTAGACGCCACCTTTGGACGTGGGGGCTATACCCGGGCTTTTTTAGAAGCTGCCTCGTGTCGTGTTTTGGCGCTGGATCGTGATGTTCAAGCCATCGAAGCCGGTCAGCTGTTGCAGAACCGCTATGGGGAGCGCTTGACCCTCTCCCATGCTCGCTTTGCTGAGCTAGCGAAGGTTGCAGCTTTACATGAAATCCACGCCGTTCAAGGAATTGTCTTTGATTTGGGCGTTTCGTCCCCCCAATTAGATGATGGCTCTCGCGGGTTTTCTTTCCAGAAGCAAGGCCCCCTGGATATGCGGATGGGGCTTAATACCCAAACTGCAGCGGATGTTGTGAATGGGGCTTCAGAAAAACTGTTGGCAGACATTTTGTGGCATTATGGGGGAGAGCGCAGATCCAGAGCCGTTGCACGGGCCATTGTTGAGGATCGTAAAACCCTCCCCTTCACCACAACCCAACAGCTCGCATCCCTCGTCAGACGGGTGGTGAAACAGGATGCTTCCGGAATTGATGCAGCAACGCGCACATTCCAAGGGCTGCGTATCTATATCAACAACGAACTTGAAGAACTGTGGGAGGGGTTATGCGCTAGCGAGGCCCTTTTAGCTCCCGGCGGCGTGTTGATCGTTGTCTCCTTCCACTCAGGAGAAGATGCGTTTGTAAAAGATTTTTTCTTGATTTTAGGGGGGCATCGAAAAGCCCCCCAAGGGCTTGAGGCCTCAGCAACCCTTGCCCCTAGCTTTGAATGTTCACAGCGTAAACCTGTTCGTTCTTCTTTGGAGGAATGCCAGCGTAACCCCCGGGCGCGTTCAGCGTGTCTGCGGTGGGGAACGCGTACAACAGCCCCTGGGTGGGCAGATAGGATAAGGCCATGATGAATTTTTTGAATATCCTTATGTTTTGTTTTGTTGTCGTAGTGGGAGGCGGTCTTTTCCACATTAAATATAAGGTGATCGATTTGGAAACGCGCTTGAAAAACGTGCATCAAAAAACGGTAGCAACCAAAGAATCAATCAAAGTGCTACACGCAGAGTGGGGCTATTTAAATGACCCAGGCAGGCTCCAACAGCTTGCCCAAAAATATCTCCACATCCTTCCCCCCGACAAGCAGCAAGTTGCAGCAGTGGAGGATTTAAACGTGGTGCAGGCTCGCTATGCTCCAACCATTTCCCGACGCGATAGCCCTGAGGAAGAATAAGTCTCAATGATGTGCGACTGTGTTGATAAAATGCGTTTTAATCCAGCTGTTTTTGGATAGATAAATGGTAAAACGCACGAATTTCAAAGATCCTCTAGCCATCTGGAAGCCTTTTAAAGCAAAGGCTCAGTTGACGCATATCCTGGAGACAGCCCACACGCGCCTGGTGCTTCTTGGGGTTTTGTTTGTTGGAACGTTTGGAGGAATTTGCTGGCGCTTAATTGATTTAGGCATAAGGTCCTCTTCTATTGAAGACACCGCTTGTTTAAACAAATCATTTTCACTTCCCCGAAACGATTTTGTGGATCGAAATGGCCAGCTTCTCGCAACCAGCTTAAAGACCTTTTCCCTTTACGCTGATCCAAAAGTGATCTTGAATGTTTCAGAAGCAACCACCCAGATCCGCAAACTTTTTCCCCATTTAAACGCTGAATCTCTTCAACAAAAACTTGCCTCCCCCAAGCGTTTTGTCTGGATTGCAAGACACTTAACCCCCGGGCTTTACCAAAAGGTGTTGCACCTGGGTGTTCCGGGGCTTTATGTCATTAAAGATCAAAAACGGGTTTATCCCCATGGGGGTCTTTTTTCCCATGTGCTGGGTTTGACCAGTGTGGACCATCAGGGACTTTCGGGCCTTGAAAAAGGGATGCAACCTTTGCTTCAGCAACAGGATGCGCCGGTACGCTTAAGCGTAGACGTTCGACTCCAGCATGTCGTGCGGGAAGAGATTCAATCAGCAATCGAGTCGTTTCAAGCCAAGGGAGGGAATGGCGTTTTAGTCAAAGTGAAAACAGGGGAAGTGCTGGCCATGGTCTCTCTCCCAGATTTTGACTTAAATAAACCCTCCCAAGCAAATGTTGAAGCTTTTTTTAATCGTAATACCACGGGCGTGTACGAATTTGGTTCTATTTTAAAAATACACAACACAGCCATGGTGCTGGAAAACGGAATCGCGAACCTAAACTCTCACTATGATGCCTCATGCCCCTTACCTGTTGGAAGGTTTTTAGTGACCGATTTTAAAGGCAAAAACCGTCCCCTCTCGGTTTTAGAAGCCTTTATTTTTTCTTCTAATATTGCTAATGCGAAGATGGCTCTCCATGCGGGCGCCCAGGCCCAACGTGCTTTTTTAAACAAGCTTGGCTTTTTTGAGCCTGTGAAAATTGAGTTGCCAGAAACGGGAGCTCCTCTCATACCTTCCTTACAGATGTGGCGAGAACCAACCGTCATCACGGCCTCCTACGGTTATGGCATCTCCGTCACGTCGTTGCATATAGCCCAAAGCATTGCAGCTATTCTAGATGGACACAAGCGTCCTTTGACTTTTTCCCTTGTAACAGATTCCCACAACGTGCCTGCAGAGCAAGTGGTTTCACAAAAAACAGCCCAGGCCATGCGTCACCTCTTACGGTTAGCTGTTTTAGAGGGACAGGCCAAAAAAGCCGCGGTGGAGGGATATGCCGTGGGAGGGAAAACCGGTACAGCTAACCTGAAAGAAAAAGGGCGGTACCGTCAGAAAAATAACCTCACTTCTTTTGTGGGAGCTTTTCCCATTGATGATCCGGAATATATCTTACTGGTGACGTTGGATCGGCCCCAGCCCAATGCCTCAACGTATGGATATGCCACAGCAGGCTGGATTGCCGCGCCCCTTGGCGCAAAAATTATTGAGCGTTGCGTAAATCTATTGGGCCTTGCGCCAGAATCTGAAGCCATTGGCCCCAAGCTACCTACTCTTTACGAAGCTGCTGCCCCAGACGTGCCCATGAGGGATGTTAATTTTATTATACAGGCCAATGCTCTAAAGGATGAAATTTTGGATTAGAAATTTTTACAAAAAAACTCTATTGAAAGAAAGTAAATCTTGCTTAAGGCAACAAGTATTTTTTTCCAGGAAATAGTTTAATCGTTTGCTTGGATTCATCTGATTGGCATATTGAAACAGTGATACAGTTCTCTTCAACTTTAAGCAAACGAAGCCCTGGAAAAAGCGTTTGCGTCTTTTGACGTGTCTCGTGTGAAATACGAATTCCGTTGAGCCACAAAGTCCAAATTTGTTGATTTTGGAACAGGATTGCATCAAGGGTAAGGGTTTTAAGCCTTTTAGTTTCTTTTTTCTGGAGCACTGCTTTAAGCTCTGGCTGAGGTGATAAGGCTCTGGAAATTTCTTCGGGGGTTAAAAAAATAGAACTGGTGACAGGAGGGGCTTTTTCAACCTCATTAGCTTGAGCCATATAAGGAACAGCGAAACAAAAAAGAAGAAAGACCCGCACAAATGGTAAACTTTTTATGTCAAGATTATTTTTTCAAAGACATACTCTATCTGGGTCATTAATACAAGTATTTTTAACGTTTTTTTATATTTTTTTCCTAAAAATAGTTAGAAAACAATAGATTAAAAATAAAAAAGGTTTTTCTATGTTAAAAATAGTTCTTCTTTTCGTTGGATTTTGGCTTTACGCTTTTCAATCTCAGGTGTGCGCCAAAATTTATGGGACTTATGAGAATGTAGGCACTGCTCCCGCAACTGTTCGACAGCTAATTACCATTCCAAAATCTGTTGTTCTTGCACCGGGAAGCTATGTGGAAATAGCCCCTCCTCTTTTTCATCATGAATTGAAAGGCTTTCAGCATGAAATTCAGCTCCCCAAAGGCGGAAGCATTGTGTTGAAAGATTTAAACAAACCATGTGATGGCGGAAAATTAATCAGCATCGAACGCCGGGTAAACGGTGAATCTTCTGCGCCTTTTGAAACTTCACTTTCAAGTGAGTGCGTGGATTTCAAAAAAGAGGCGCTCTATTTTAAGGTAATGATCCAAAATAACGACGTTCATCTGATACCAAATCAACAAAAAATAAATTGACTATTGGGAAGTATTCCATGCCTTGCTAGAATACCCGTTGTCTTGAGTTGAAAAAGAAATGTTATGTCTGGCCATTTAATTTTTTTTGCGTTGTTGAAGCTCGTATTGATTGCCCTGTTAATGCCTCAAATGGCCTTTTCAACGGGCTCGGTTGAAACACCTTCGTTTTTTGAGAAGCTTCTTTCAGATATCATTAAGCTGATCCTTGCAAAACTTCCCAAAAAAGATCTGGCACGCCTGCGATTGGTTAACAAAAAACTGAAAGATATGGCCACCCCGTTCATCACCAACCTTGAAATTCCAGGGAATCTCCCAAACGAAAAACAGGCGAAAAAATTTTTCAAAGACCTCAGCACGGATAAATTTTGGAAGGGGAAAAAGCCATCTGAGGCCTTCGCAAACCTCTTCCGTCACGCGCCGGTGGAAGCTTTATATTTTACCGATAAAACGATTCATGCTGAGGCCATCCCAACCATCGTGTCTGTTTTGCCCATTGGCCTTCAAATTCTTTCGTTGAGCGAGAATGCGATTGGGGATGCAGGTGCACAGGCCCTGGCGCTCTACCTTCCAGCCAGCCTTAAACGACTTCAGCTGAGCAAAAACAACATCGGAGATGCAGGTGCCCAGGCCCTGGCATCCCACCTCCCAACAACCCTCCAATGGCTTTATCTGAACGAAAACAAGATCGGTGATGTAGGTGCCAAGACCCTGGCGCCCCACCTTCCAACCAACCTTCAATGGCTTCAGATGAGTAAAAACATGATTGGGAATGCAGGTGCCCAGGCTCTGGCGATCCACCTTCCAGAACCCCTTGAAAATCTTCGCTTAAACGAGAACGCGATCGGGGATGCAGGTTTGGCCGCTTTGTTGGAGACAATCCCAAGAATAGACTTGAACTGTTTATTCATTTCTGCGCCTTCTTCCTCACCCCTTCGTGAGCAATTCAAAAATTTCCGCAATCGACAAGGAAACTTCGTCAAAATAACGTTTCATTAGATCTCTTTCGAAACCACTTTTAGGGAACTGAGGGACAGGAACTGAGGGACAGGAACTGAGGGACAGGAACTAACGGAGCGCAAGACCGGAACGTACTTAGGGTACATGAGGATCTGAGCACCGGAGTGACGCACCCATCGGCCCATAAAAGGAAGTTTCGAAAGAGGTCTATTAAAAGATGTTTCATAAAGACTCTCCTTGCTCCCCCCCTCTTTGGCCTCCTTTTGTCCTTCCCCCCCTCTTCCACGCGTGTCCGGATAAATATAAAACTCTGTTTCATGGCTAAAATCTTAGAGTAAATTGTTTAACAAGAAAACAAACGTCTTTTAATCGTAAAAAGCCTTGATTCATAGTTGCTTCAATAACCCAAAGGAAGTCAACGCGATAAAGATCTGAATCATCGTTGCATCGAGATTTTCTCCCATAAATTTTATGTTGCTTTGGGTATAAAACCTGATCAACCCCTTATCCGTCGCTTGACCTAGGTTGCGCTTCTCGCAACTAGCCCAACCATAAACGTTTGTATCACTTAAAAATGAGGCTTGGTATTATTTTATAAAAAAGACTGGACTTTGATTGACGTTGGGTTACAACGTGTAAAAAAACAATGGCGTACTGCAAAGGATTCTTTAGGTATGATTCATGCTTTTTCCCTGCTTTGGGGAGACTACCTTCTGGGAGCGCATCTCTTTCGCTATCTAACATTTAGGACGATTGCAGCGTTGATGACAGCTTTCTTCCTCTCTTTTTTCCTTGGCCCCCCTTTCATTGCTTGGCTAAAATCTCACCAAAAAGGTGGGCAGCCCATTCGGGATGATGGTCCCACGAGCCACTTGTTAACCAAGCAAGGAACACCTACCATGGGAGGTGGACTCATCTTATTAGCCCTAACGTTTAGCACCCTTTTGTGGTGCGATCTGCGCAACCCTTATATCTGGGTTGTGCTGGCTGTCACCCTTGGCTTTGGCGCTATTGGAGCTGTGGATGATTTTTTAAAATTATCTAAAGCCAACACACAGGGTTTATCAGGCCGTTGGAAATTAATTTTGCAAGTGGGGATAGGCATGGCTGCGTCCCTTAGCGTCATGCTGCTTTCCCCCCCTTCTCTCTCCACCCATTTAGCTTTCCCTTTTCTCAAGAGCTTTTTTTTGAATCTAGCCTGGTTTTTTCCTTTTTTTGCAACGTTTGTAATGGTGGGAACCTCCAATGCAGTTAACCTAACAGATGGGCTAGACGGGCTTGCCATTGGCCCCGTCATGCTTGCCGCAGGCGTTTTTTGTGTCATTGCTTACGCCGTTGGGCACGCTGTATTTTCCAACTATCTTCAGCTCCCTTTTGTGCCAGGAGCTGGAGAATTATCCGTTTTGTGCGGCGCTCTCATTGGCGCGGGGCTTGGTTTTTTATGGTACAACGCGCCCCCCGCGATGGTGTTTATGGGAGACACTGGCTCTTTATCTGTGGGGGGATGCTTGGGCGCCATCTCCGTTATTACCAAACATGAAATTGTGCTTGCCATCGTGGGGGGCCTTTTTGTGGTAGAAGCTCTATCTGTGATGCTGCAGGTTCTGTTTTATAAAAAAACCGGCCGCCGCATCTTTTTAATGGCCCCTATTCATCACCATTTCGAAAAGAAAGGCTGGTCAGAACCCACCATTGTTTTCCGGTTTTGGATTATCGCGATTCTTCTCGCATTAATCGGGCTTTCGACGTTGAAAATTCGCTAGGCCTGAATACAAAAAAATTATAATGTTAAGAAAATTTTGTGAAAAAAAACGGAAAATCAATTTGTTTCGTTTTTTTAGAAGGTGATCAACTTCTATGCTTTTAAAGCTTATCAGTTGGATATTTACGTGGATTGTGCTCCTATTTCTTGTGGGCTGTGGCGCTGTATTCTGGATTTTTTACCATTACGGCCAGGGACTCCCCAATTATGAAAAACTAGTCCAATATGAACCCCCCGTACTAAGCCGCCTTTATGCCAGCGATGGAAGACTTTTTCGGGAATATGCAGAGCAAAAACGCGTCTTTATTCCTGTAAGTGCTGTTCCCCCTTCCATTATCCAAACGTTTTTGGTAGCAGAGGATAAAAATTTTTATGAGCACTTTGGTTTAGACATTCTGGGGATTGGGCGAGCTGCCCTCACAAACCTTGCGAATCGAGGCCAAAAGCGCCCTGTAGGGGCCTCCACCATCACCCAACAGGTTGCAAAAAATTTTCTGCTAGCTTCCAATGAGGTATCTTTGGAACGGAAAATTAAAGAGGCGATCCTGGCCCTTAGAATTGAGAAAGCCTTTTCTAAAAATAAGATTCTTGAGCTGTACCTGAATGAAATTTATCTGGGAAGGGGGGCTTACGGCATTGCGGCAGCAGCCCTCACCTATTTCAACAAATCCTTAGAAGAGCTGAACATAGAAGAGGCTGCTTTTTTGGCAGGGCTTCCTAAGGCGCCCAGCCGCTATGATCCTGTCCAAGCCCCAACCCTCGCAAAGTCCAGGAGAGATTGGGTGATTGGACGCATGGCCGAAGAAGGTGTCATTACCGTTGAAGAAGGGCACAAGGCCCAGCAAGACCCCATCCTTTTGCGCAAACGAGGCGTGGAACAGGGGGTGGTTGCAGACTATTTCGCGGAGGAAGTGCGGCGCCAATTGGTTCAACGCTATGGGGAAAAAGCGCTTTATAAAGAAGGCTTGGTGGTCAAAACCAGCTTAAACCCAAAGTTGCAAAAGATTGCTGAAAAAGCGCTTCAAACGGGGCTCAAATCCTATGACCGACGCCATGGATGGCGCGGCCCTGTGCGGCATTTGTCCCTCTTTCAAATGCGCCAATGGACAGAAGTTTTTGGGAAAATGCAAGCTCCGCCAGGGGTTACACCCTGGATCCTAGGGCTTGTTTTGCAGATAACCCCAAGCAAAGCAGAGATTGTGCTGCAAAATGGCGATTATGGGCATATTCCCCTGGAAAACCTGAAATGGGCACGACGCGCCCTCAAAGAGGGACGGGTTGGCCAAGAGGTTCGCAACGCTTCAGACGTTTTAGAACGGGGCGATATCGTGCTTGTGCAGCCTGATTTAAGCCCGCCTGAGCCATCCAGTTTGAAAGGACGCTATACCCTGGAACAAATGCCAGAGGCCAATGGTGGGGTGGTTGTTTTAGATCCCCTTACAGGGCGCATCCTAGCGTTGGTGGGAGGATACAGCTTTGAGGCGAATCAATTTGATCGCGCAACCCTTTCCATGCGCCAATCTGGCTCTGCCTTCAAGCCTTTTGTTTACCTTGCGGCGCTTGAGAAAGGGATGACACCTTCTTCCCTGGTAAATGATGCGCCCATTTCCATTCCCCTGGGACGAGGGCTAGGATTCTACCAACCTAACAACATTACCAAGCAATTTTATGGTCCCACGACCCTTCGGGTTGCTTTGGAGAAGTCACGAAACGTTGTGACCGTTCGCTTGGCTGCTGAATATGTAGGAATTAAACGCATCGCTGATTTAACAGAACGCTTGGGGATTATGAAAAAGATGCCCCGTCAATTTGCCATGGCATTGGGTGCAGGGGAGTCTACCCTCCTTGCCTTAACCACCGCCTATGGCATGGTTGCAAATGGCGGAAAGCGGATTGCGCCTACGTTTATTGATCTCATCCATAACCGCCATGGCCAAATTTTGTTCAACGCAGAAACCCGAACCTGCAAAGGCTGTCAAGAAAGCTTTGAAGCTCAACCAACCCCTCCTCCCATCGTGGATAAACGCGAGCAGGTGGTGGACCCTGTTGCTGCCTATCAGTTAATCTCAATGCTGGAAGGGGTGGTTCAGCGGGGAACAGGAAAGCTGTTGAGAGAACTCGGCAGGCCTCTCGCAGGAAAAACAGGCACAACAAATTCCTTCCGTGATGGCATTTTTGTAGGTGTCTCGCCAGAACTTGTCGTCGGCATCTTCATTGGGCACGATGATTTTAAAACCCTCGGAGATAAAGAAACAGGCTCTCGTGTTGCGGTTCCTGTGTTTCTTGAATTTGGCAAAGAAGCTTTTAAAGAGCTTGCGGTGACACCGTTTAAAATTCCCCCTGGCGTTCGATTGGTACGGGTTCATCCCACAACCGGCCTGCCAGCTTCCGCAAAAGATACAAACGCTATTTTTGAAGCATTCCGCTCTGATGGAGGGGAAGATGAAATTCCAGAAGATGGGGGTGACATGACAGAGCTGATTGAATCACAAAGCGAAACAGACGAAGAGGATGCTAGTTTAGATGAAGATGGAAGCGAAACTCCAGAGCCTGTTGAGGATGAAATTTCAGAATTTAAACCAAGGCCTGTGCCCGCCATCCCACAATCCCAACCCCAAAAATCAGAAGAAGAAAACCTTGATGTAAACCCTTCAGATGCAATCGATGAACCTATGTTGGAGGGAACCGGCGGTATTTATTAAATCGTTTTTTAACCTATCCATTTTTTCTAACAAGCGAGGCAAACTTATGCAACCATCTCACCCCTCTTCCCAAACCCGCCAAGAAACCGACAGCTTTGGACCTCTTGCAGTCCCAAAAAATCGCTATTGGGGGGCCCAAACCCAACGTTCTTTACAAAATTTCCGAATTGGGGGAGAGCGGATGCCGCTGCCACTCATCCATGCTTTTGGGTTTCAAAAATGGGCCTGCGCCCTGGCCAACGAGCAAATGGGTCTTTTAGAGCCTTCCCTTGCAAAAGCGATTGTGCAAGCTTGCCAAGAGGTTTCTGAAGGGAAACTTGATGAGCACTTCCCTTTGGTGGTTTGGCAGACAGGATCTGGCACCCAGACAAATATGAATGCAAATGAAGTCATCTCCAACCGAGCCATTGAAATCTTGGGCGGTGAGATGGGGTCTAAAACCCCTGTGCACCCCAACGATCACGTTAACAAAGGCCAATCCTCGAATGACAGCTTTCCCACAGCCATGCATATCGCGGTGGTAAGTGTTGCCCATGCAAGCCTTTTGCCAGCATTGCAGAACCTTTGCAACCTCTTGAGAGATAAAAAAGAGGCGTTTGCTTCTCTCCTCAAAATAGGCAGAACCCACCTCCAGGATGCCACCCCCCTCACGCTGGGACAAGAATTTTCGGCCTTTGAGGCCCAAGCACGCTTTGCCCAACAACGCTTGGAGGAAAGTTTAGCGTACGTCTATTTCTTGGCCCAAGGTGGCACAGCGGTGGGAACTGGGCTTAACACCCCCAAAGGCTTTGACACGCTTTTTGTCGAAAAATTGAAGGAGATTACGAAGCTTCCCTTTCAAACAGCGCCAAATAAATTTGAGGCCCTTGCGTCCCATGATGCCTTGGTTGCTTTTTCGGGAGCTCTCAATTCCCTTGCGGTTGCCTTGATGAAGCTTGCCAACGACATTCGCTTTTTGGGCTCAGGGCCACGGTGTGGGCTAGGTGAACTCAATTTGCCCGAAAATGAGCCAGGTTCCTCTATCATGCCTGGCAAAGTAAACCCCACTCAAGCAGAGGCGCTCACCATGCTGGCAGCCCATGTGATGGGGAACCACACGACTGTTTCCATCGCAGGGGCCTCGGGGCATTTTCAATTGAACGTCTTCAAGCCTGTGATCATTTATAATGTGCTCCAGTCCATGAAATTATTGGCCGATGGCGTGAACAGCTTTGCTGAGAACTGCCTGAAAGATTTGCAAGCTAATGAGGCACGCCTGGCCCAAACGGTTGAATCTTCCCTCATGCTGGTTACCGCGTTGAACCCCCACATCGGCTATGATAAAGCTGCAACCATCGCTAAAAAAGCGTACAAAGAAAACATGACCCTCCGCCAAGCGGCGCTGGAACTGGGCTTCCTGACGGATGCGGAATTTTCCGCCTGGGTGCGCCCTGAAAACATGACGTCGCCTTCTTAGGCGTTGCAAATTTCTTATCATAACCCTTTTAGGGCGCTTAAGGGTCAGGAATTTCAGGCGCGCTCGAGACCTTAGTCGTGTTTTTGGTCCAGGAGGTACGACCTTTGGGTGATACGCCCATCGGCCCCCTAAAGGCGCGTTGTAATGAAAAGCTTATTTAAAAAAAGAACAGCGGAGCATAAAAGCCGCTTTAGAAGAATTGTTGCCAACAGACTCTCTTGCGTTGGTTGAGGCACCTGCTGCTGCTCAAGAGGCATTTGAGTGGCCCCCCCGAGAAATCATCGAGCGGATCCTTGGATGGCTTTCAAAACCTGACCTTTTAAACGTCCGTTTGGTTAACAAGAATCTTGGAACTATCGCTATCTCAGCCCTGATTCAGCGCAATATCCCCAACACGCAAACGGTTGAAAAATTATTTCTTAAAAATTTAACGCCAGTTGGATTTTGGGAAGGGAAAAATTTGAACTTCTTTCGTAACGCACCGGTAAAAGAGCTGTGCATACAGGAAAAAAATCTCAGCGCTGAGACCCTCAAAGCCCTGATATCCGCTTTTCCAACTGCCCTTGAAAAACTTTCTCTCTATTATAACGACATCGAGGGTGAAGTGACGAAAGTATTGGCAAAAAAACTTCCAACTATACCTAAGCTTGAATCTCTTTATGTGTTGGATAGTAAGATCGGAGATGAAGGCCTGAACGCCTTGTTGGAGGCGATCTCAAGAACAGACCTAGAATATTTAACTATTTCTGTACTTAAGACCTCTCCCTTACGTAAGCAATTCGAACATCCCCTTAACAGGCAAGGCCAGCCTATCAACGTAACTTTCATGTAAAAAGGTCTGCAAAAACAGGCCTAATTAGCAGAAAACAATAGAAAAAATGGATTGATCTGGAGGACAAAATTTGCTAGGTTGAGGACCAAGTTTGGTTGGTGACCGCTTGAAAAGCTTGGAGGCACCTGCTTTTTTTGTGAAAACCCGCCGGGCTTATTTCGCGTCCTTTGGGGTGGCTTTTACGGCCGGCTCGGGGGCAAACACGCGACACCAGGGAGCACAAACTCCCCGATGCCGCTAACCTTCAATGACTTTCACCAGTCAATTAAGGCTAAACAAGATGTTAAACGATTTTTCTTTTCACGTGCAATCGAAACTTTCACGTCTTCGCCACTTTTTCTTCCCCTCGGGGGCAGGAGAAGGGTGGCCGAATGCCAGTGATTGTTTATTGATCTTAGGGGTGTCCATTTGGCTAACCTTAAGTGCATGGTGGGAGGATGCTGACGAAGGCGACGACTAGCCTGACGTTCACGTTTACTATCCGGAAAGGGCAGTTTTGCGCGAACGCAAAGGCAGCGACGTCAATGGATAAGCGAGTTTTTTTGAAAACAGGCTCTTCGAAGCCAGCGTTTACAAAAGACCTTTGCTTTTCAAGCAACGCACCTTTATGGCTCGCGCCAACGCCCGATCCGAAAGCCCTTTCGGCCATTGCCCCTTTTTTTCATGTTTTGTTAATTCTTTTTCGCCCCATGGCTGTGGCAGAGATTTATTTATTGGGTTTTTACACGGAGCCGAAGGTGCCTCGTAAAAAAGCTCTTTTCGTTCTTTGAATTTAAAAAAAAGTTACAGTATGACAATTGCGCAGGCCTTTGGGGATGCTGGGGGCGCTAAGCTAGGATGCTTATGGAAATACCCTTAAGCTCCCTAAAAGGGGGTATAGCACGAAGTTTTGTGAGCAGTGCCAGGTGACCCCCGTAAAGGAAGTCATAGACGGTTTAGCTAAAATGGTTTAGAAAAGAACCATTTGGACAAAAAAAACTGTGGAGGCTAGCATTTTAAAACTAAGCGCCAGAAAAAGCCCTCTTTCTCTAGCCCAGGCCAGTTGGGTTCAGGCAGAGCTGCGGGCTGCATCCATCGATGCGTGCATCATCCCTTTCACAACGACAGGTGACAAAATCTTGGATAAGCCCCTCGCAGAGGTTGGCGGCAAGGGCCTTTTTACCAAAGAAATTGAAGAAGCTCTGCTGCGGGGTGACATTGATGTGGCGGTCCATTCTTTCAAGGATATGCCAACGGAGCTTCCTGATGGTTTGATCATCGCATCCATTCCTAAACGAGAAGATGTTCGCGATGCTTGGATTGCAAAAAACACTGCTTGGAAAACCCCTGAGCACTTACCGGCCAACGGGGTGGTTGGCACCTCTTCCCTGAGGCGGCGGGTTCAGCTTCAACACGCGTTTCCCTCCCTGAGGGTAGAAAGCGTTCGAGGAAATGTTGGAACACGCCTTGAAAAATTGCGGGCAGGAAACGTGGACGCCTTGGTTTTGTCCCTCGTTGGGTTTCAGCGCCTTCAGCTGGTGGATCGTATCACCCACGTTTTCCCCCCCCATGAGATGATCCCCGCCGTTGCCCAAGGTGCCCTCGCTTTGGAATGCCGAGAAGATCGTTTAGACGTTATCAGCCAACTCCAAAGCCTTCATCACACCCCCACTGCCCTATGCATTGAGATAGAGCGAGCCTTCCTTAAAGCGCTTGACGGCTCTTGCCGAACGCCCATTGGGGGCTACGCACGTTTTGAAGGAGACGTTGTGGTGTTTGAGGGGTTGCTGGGCACGTTAGACGCTCAAGTCGTCTCCAGGGTTCGGACTATTTATGACCCAGCAGGAACGTCTTTCTCCCCAGAAACTTTTGGCAAACAACAGGCAAAAAACCTGCTCGAACTCCACCACCAACGCTGCAAAGAAAAGGTTGCATGTCATCCCCTACCCTGCTTGTAACGCGCCCTCAAGAAGATTCAGAAGAAACAGCTTACCTTTTGGAGGAAAAAGGGTTTAAGAGCCTCTTGTGTCCGTTATTGCATTATGAGAAACTCCCCAAGCCCCCACCACTTTCTAATGACCATATGGCAAACCTTCAGGCTATTTTAGCCACGAGTCAGCATGCGATCCATAGCCTTCCTCAAAAAAATCAACTCCTTTCCAAACCGTTATACACCGTTGGGACGCATTCTGCCCAGGTTGCCCAATCCTACGGCTTTCAACAGATTAGAAACGCCCAGGGAAGTGCTGAAAACCTCTTAAAATTAGTAAACTCCACTTGCTCACCTGAGGGAGGGCCTTTGCTATACGCAAGCGGAGAAGCGATTCGCGTAGACCTGCCCTTGCGTCTTTCCAGGCAAGGGTTTCACGTTTTACACCAAGTTTTATACCGGATGACCCCCATCCTAGAATTTCCATTCCCCATCCAAGAAGCTTTCAGGCATCAGAAAATTCAAGGTGTCTTGCTTCTCTCCCCCCAAACGAGCGTTTGTTTTTCTGAGTGTATTCAACAAGCCTCCCTTGGAAAAAATCTAAAAATGGTCTATCTTTTTTGTTTAAGTGAAGGGGTTGCAGCTTCCCTTACACTTTTTCAAGACGTTGTCGTTAGAATAGCGCCCCAGCCAACTTTGGCTTCTTTAATGGAGATATGTCATGAAACCTTCGCCTCTTAAGAAAAAAGACTCTCCCACTGAGGAAGAAGCACCTCAACCAACTAAGCTTCTGGCCTGGATCAAAGATTGGAGATGGGGGCTGTTCGTTCTTATTCTTTTCCTTTTCATCCTTGGTCTTACCGCCTTTTGGGAAAACCGGGTTGAACCTAAATTGGGGATGCACGTAACGGGGGAGACCACAGACCGAAGTGATGCCATTCCCCCTGTTCTTGAGAAAATATCTCCCGCGCCTGCCGCGCCTGAAGAAGAGACAGTATCCCAAATGGTACCTCTCCCCAACCCTTCTGCTGAACCTCTGGCCTCGTTTAAAGCGCATCTTCAAGGAATGGAAGAAATTCAACAAAAAATCTTTGAAATTTTAGAAAAACGCCAGCAAATTTGGGCTGCATTCCTCCTGCTTCGTCAAGATGCCCGTGCTGGCATGCCTTTCGAAGCCACGTGGGCGCTGTTTGAACAGCTCGCAAAAAAAGAATTGGAACATCTCCCCATTTGGCGAGAAACATCTGACACCTTGCGCGACCTTTCAAGCAAAGGAATGTGGTCACGCGGAAAGCTATTCCAGCGGTTGCCGCGCTTAGCTTTGAAAGCTCCTCCCAAGCCTTCCGCTCAAACGAATTGGTTAGAGAAGATAAAAGGTTTTTTTCAGAACCTGTTCGTCGTCAAGCATACAAACGCCCCTCTCAAAGCCCAGGACCAATCTCTCAAGCAACTCAATCAATTGTTAGAGGTGGGAGATGTAAATGGGGCACTCACGTTGTTGGGCAAACTCTCCCTTTCTCCCACCCCAGAACTCGAAGCATGGCTTGAGAAAGCTAAGACCCATCAAAAAGGCGAAGCTGCTTTACTCAACCTTCAAAAAACCTTGCTTTCCTTGCCCACAATCTTGGAAAAAGAAGGATGAGGCGAACTTTATCTTTCTTATGCTTAGCAACCCTTTTGGGGGGACTGTTTTGGGGTGTGTTTCAGCTCCCTCAGCCTGTCACCTTAGCCTGGGAGGGTTATCAAGTTGAGACCCATCTCGCTGTTTTGTTGGCAGGGTTCTTGGCTGCGTTCCTGGTGTTGCGATGGGTGGAAAATTTGTGCCGTTTCCTGCTATATCTTCCATCTCGCTGGACAGCTTGGTTGGAAAAGCGCAAAAAAAAACAGCTCTCTCAACGCATTGTGGAGCTGCTGATTGCATGGGAGGGAAGAGACACCCAACGAACTGAGCTTTTAAAACAAGCGCTTGCACGAGAGCTGAAGCAGCATCCGTTGCTGGCGTTTTTGCTCTCTCGATATGGCGAAAAGGGGCTTTTTCCTTTCTCGATCCAGCAGCTGTCAGATCGCTTTCCCCAGGCCCACTTCTTGGAAAAAAAAGCAGAGGTAGAAGAATTTTTGCTGGAGCAGCGCTTCTTCAAAGCAACCGAAGTTTTAGAACAGCTTGTTCAGCAAAGCATCCGCCTGCCTTGGGTGTTTGAAACGCTGTTTTCCCTGTATTTGGAGCAAAAACGCTTTGCCCAAGTAGAAATTTTGTTGGAGCTGTTCAAACAGCATCTGCCTAAAGAAATAGCCCGATCACGCAAAGCGCTGTGTTTGTTTTCCCGGGGGATGGAAGAGAGAGAGCTTGGCAAACGCGTAGAATTGTTCAAAGAAGCCCACGCCCTAGACCCCGCTTCTGCGGATGTTTGTGTCGCTTTTGCAAAAGCTTTATTTCAGCAGCGAAAACCTGAAAAAGCACGAAGCGCCCTGGAAAAAACGTGGCAGTTGAATCCTCATGAAATTTTGGTGGAAGCGTATCTTACATTTGCTCCCCAAGAAACACCTTGTCAGCGTGTTGAAGCCTGTCAAACGCTTCTTGCAAATGCATCCCCTCATCCCCTCAACCACCTCCTTTTAGGGCGCATTGCCTTGGAAGCCTCCCTTTGGGTGAGTGCCCGGGGAGAACTTGAGGCATTGGCTGAAACACATCCGCGTTTGGCCTATCCTTTATTGGCGCTGATTGAAAGGCGTCAACACCAAGATTGGGAAGCAGCCTATCATTGGCTGGAGAAAGGAAATTCCTAACTTTATTGAATTGATAATTGAGCAATTTTCCCTACAACAAAGGTTTTGCTGCGGACTAAAAAAGTCAAGTTTGTCAGCAATTATCAGCAGTATAAATCGCTTTTTCGTTTAAGAGCTCTTGTATTTTAGAGGAATTATGGTAGAATCTTTTCAAAATATGACAAATTAGGAAACATGTTTTATGAAAAAAATGTCTCGTTTTGCATTCGTTCTGGGAGCGTCTCTTATTTCTCACGGTTTTTATGCTCACGCTGCAGACCCCGTTGCTGCAAAAGTAAATGATAAAATTATTAAAGTCTCAGAAGTATTAGATGAGATGAAAGGGCTTAATCTTGGAAAAGATGCGCCTCAAGAAAAGATTTTTGAGATGATTCGTGACCGCCTGGTTGAGCTTAATCTATTGGTTAGCTCCGCAAAATCAGCAGGTCTTGAGAGTGATCCGGATGTTGCGAAAGCATTAGAAAAATTTAAAGAACGCCTTTTGATTCAGTCTTTTGTTGCAAAAGAGGTAAAAAGCAAGGTAACAGAACAAGCCATTCAGGAGGCTCTTAAAGATTTTCCACCACAAAAAGAAGTTAAATTGCGCCACATTGTTGTAGCAGACGAAAAGACAGCTCAGTCGGTTAAAAAAGCTCTGGCAAATGGCTCAGATTTTACCAAACTTGCTGCGAGCGTTTCAACGGATGAAGCTTCTAAACACAAAGGTGGAGAGCTTGGAACTATTTTAGAAAGCCAGCTTCCAGATCCCCTTAAAAAAGCAGTTAAAGATGTTAAAGCTGGTGCATATGCATCATCTCCTGTTGTTACACAATTAGGGCATCACATTATCAAAGTTGATGAGCGCAAGGATGCGTCACAAACTTCTATTTTGCCGTTGGTTCGCGAAAAGCTTGAGCAACAAACGCTTTTAAAAATTGTTGAAGAAGCGAAGAAGAATGCAAAAATTGATCTTTTTGATCAAGAAGGAAAGCCAGCAAAAGAAGTAAAAAAGCCAGAGGAAGCAAAACCTGCAGCTTAAAACTTTTCTTATGCTGAGTTTCAAAAAATGAAAATATGGGGCAGTAGATTTTTTCACTGCCCCGTTTTTTTAGACTTGAGCTTCCCGCTCTCCCTCTTCAAAACCCTTTTTTTCGTTCTTAATTTTTGAAACTGAAATATATAGCTGATACTCCAAAAATGATTATATTTGATTGAGCTGGAAGAGCTCTGGAATGGTGCACCGTTGCTGTCTTCGCCGGGCCTTAGCTTCTCGCCCATTTGTGCTCGATGGGATTGAGATCTGGAGAGTAAGGAGGCA